>NZ_KV826434.1:0-156336 GCF_001835915.1 Streptococcus sp. HMSC034E12 | reverse complement strand
TAGGGGATTTACCCACTACAAATATTATAGAGCCGAAATCCTGGTTATCTGATCAGGGGATTGAAGCAGAATCACTTGGTAAGAAGGCCATTGCTGAAATGATCAAAGATGCTCCGGAGGATTTAGCACAGGTCCTCTCCCTTCGTCAGCAACTTGCAAAGAGCTCTGTCAAAAAATATCAGGCCATGCAAAATGCTGCCTGCAATGATCACCGCACCAGAGGGATGTTCCAGCTCTATGGAGCCAATCGTACCGGGCGCTGGGCTGGCCGCTTAATCCAGTTACAGAACCTTCCTCAAAACCACATGGATGATCTGGACTCTGCAAGAGAACTTGTCCGCATTGGCGATTATGATTCCTTGTCTATGTTATATGATGATATCCCAGATACCCTTTCCCAACTTATCCGCACTGCCTTCATTGCAAAGCCTGGATACAAATTCTATGTGGCTGACTTTAGTGCAATCGAAGCTCGTGTCATTGCTCACCTTGCCGGAGAATCATGGCGTGCAGAGGTATTCAAAAATGGTGGGGACATTTACTGTGCGAGTGCCAGTCAGATGTTCCATGTACCGGTTGAGAAACATGGCATCAACGGTCACCTTCGTCAAAAAGGTAAGATTGCGGAGCTGGCTCTTGGCTACGGCGGCAGTGTCGGCGCACTGAAGGCAATGGGTGCCCTGGAAATGGGACTTACCGAAGATGAGCTCCAACCGCTGGTAGACGCCTGGAGGCAGTCCAATCCAAATATCGTAGCTCTCTGGTGGGACTTCGATACAGCCATTAAAAATGCAGTCAAGATGCATTGCAGCACTGCCTCACACGGTATCAAGTTCACATGGCGCAGTGGCATGCTATTCATTACTCTTCCATCCGGTCGAAAACTCACTTACGTCAAACCACGTATTGGCGAGAATAAATTCGGTGGTGAATCTGTAACCTACGAAGGTATCGGAGCAACTAAAAAGTGGGAACGCCTGGAAAGCTACGGACCTAAATTTGTCGAGAATGTAGTACAAGCCATCTCCAGAGACCTTCTGATGAATGCTATGAAAACACTCTCCAACTGCTTTATTTGCGGTCATGTCCACGATGAACTGATTATCGAATGTTCCGAAAGAGTATCCCTGGAAGTGCTTTGCCAGCAGATGGCAAGAACGCCTGAATGGATGCCGGACATCTTTCTTCGCGCCGATGGCTACGTTACAGAATTTTATAAAAAAGACTAAAAAATAGCAGCATCGGTTAGCTACTCCGGTGCTGCTGTTGTTTTATGTGATTACAGATTATCAATCACGGTACTTATCATTGTAAATCTTAAGAGCAATTTTCTGCGTTTTTTCAATGAAGGCATATCCCTGAGTCTTTCCTTTCCCAAGATCAACTTTTTCAAGGATTTCTTTCTTTTGAAAACCATCTGCAAGTAAACGAATAATCTTACCCATATTAGCATCTTGAGATTCAAGTTCTTCTATAAGTAACTCGAATGCCATCATCATGAGTGCTTTATCCTCATTATCTGTTGTTCCAGTTGGATCATAACCATTTCCATCTTCATCATCAATATCCTCAAGGAATTTATCCAATGAAAGATCATCACTTGTTATGTCCTCCTTATGCTTAAGGTATCTTTCGACTTCCTCATTAAAAAATTTCATGTAAATATCCATAAAACCTTTTTTATTCGGAATGAATACCACCGGCACTTTCTTACCATGTGGGAAGGTCCATGTTTCTACATTTTCAAAATCTAACTCCATGGGTTTCAAAGTTACAATCATTTCTTTTGTAAGAACTGCTGGAAAAAGCTCTTCATCTACACCAACGGGTGCATTGTTGAATGATTTTCTGTTACTAAAATCTCTGTAATTACTATTTTTTTCTACCATATAAATTTCCTCCGTAGTTTTTCTGCGAAGGAAATCGCATGGTAAAGGTGTGCCAAATTTAGACAATAGCTGACCACCCAAAATGGAATCCTCCGCTTTGGTTTACGTGGTCAGCACGTCCTAATCGAGCCGACATCACCTGTATGAGCATTGATGGTATTAGGAAATCCTTTGATCAGAAGGACTGCCATCAATTGCTTTTTATGAAGTTCTTCACCTCATGGTTTAAATATACTTGGATTTAAATCTTAAAAACACGAAGCCGGAGTTCCGGTTTTCGTGACTATTTCGCTGAAAAAAGCATAAAAAAAGGCCTCATAGCAAAATTAATTGCTATAAAGCCTCATTTCATACAGGAATTCCGAGTTCCTGATTTCATAAAAATATTTTTAAATATCTCGTTTTCTATTATCCGGTAGTTGCTGTTTTATTCCAAAATCCGTTAGTGTGCTATTCCAAGAAGCAAGATTCTCATCAGTATGATTATCTATGAGAAATCTATATACCATATGTTCCTCAGTAGCCTTCAATGAATAGCCTGCCTTATTTATTAATGAATAACAATATTCAGGTTTTAAATTTAATCCAATACACAATGCAAGAACTGCAGGTAATTGAATATTTTTATCCATTCTGTGGTAATCTCCAACGGAACGAACACTTAAACCAGATCTTTCTGCAAGCTGTTCTTCGGTGATACCTCGTCTCTTCATGTGATATTCTAAACACTCATAAAATTCCAAGCCTGCAGTTTCTTTCTGAATTTTAATGGATTCTTGTAATAATGCTTTTGACTTTCTTATCTCTTTAGCGCGCTCTGCAACATCCTGATTATTCTTATAATCTTTATCGAATGTTGCTTCTACAATGTTATCTGATTTTATATCTCTACACAGGAAGCAAACTCTATAATAGGAATCATCGTATTTGTTACTAACACGAATCTTCCTATCGAATGCAAGACAACACTCGTCTACATGTTCTAATGCATAATCAGTTAAAATCGGTGTACCAGCATCGCTTCTAGTAACATATTTCTCATCATTGATGCAATACATACCATTCGCATAGATAATTGCACCAGAGTGTGCCAGCTCACCTAGCTCTTGATTAAAAGTAGTCTCAATTACTGCACTCTTTTAATCAATGATAAAAGTCTGATTCTTTTGGAGGCTGCCCATCTTAAACGAATATGGCGGATAGTATTTACCATCCACATATACACTGGTTCCCTCCACAAACTCGAATCCAAGTTCTGCAAGTCGTATCTTTGCTGATACAACTGATACATCAAAGAAATCAGCAAGTGCTTGAATAGCAAATTCTGTAATAACCGCTGGTCGTGTGCCAGGATAAGCACGTCTCGTATTGGATAATATTTCTTTAAATTTTACCTTTGCCATTTCAGATGGCATTAGAATATGAGGAGTCAGAGCATTAGCTTGCCATTCCATCCACTTTAACGCATCATCAATTCCACTTGTCTTAGAATCATACTTTTCAACTATCTCACAGCTTATATGGCTGATATCATCATTAAGTAGTTTTTGCAATTCAAAGAAATTACTATGTCTATCCCAATGAACGCACTCATGCACAATGGTATTATTCCTTGATCCAACATTACGCATAAAAAATATCATCGGATTAATGAGAATTGTTCCCGCTTCAATATGCTCCTGATGGATATTCTTTTGAAGTGCATCACATACATCAACATCAGCATCATCAAAATATGTCATACCAAATATATTATCCGGCAATGGCGCGTATCTCATTTCAAGACACATATTTTTCAACAGTTCTTCCATGTTGATTGGCATAGGTGTTTTAAGTGCTTTTCTATAGTACTTTTCGAGAAATTTTGTAGCCTCAGAATCCAGGTTCTTTGAATACAAATACGGTATAAGAAACTTACTTAGAGAATCTTCTGCATTAAATTTATCCCTGCTATACAGATCAACGCCTTTGATAGTAACCATATTTAGTCCGCCTAGCAAATACCCAGTAAAAGCAACGGAAAACCATACCTGTTGTGTATCAGCTTCATAATCACGCTTTCCGATACCTTTGAGAATAATATCTGCTTGAACAGATGCATTAAATTCAAGAAGATTACCATCTCCCTGATGGAAGGATACACTCTTTACGTGAATATCATCTAATTCGATATAAGACATATCCAGAACAACATATGAATACAGTCCCAGGGAATTCTTATGACTCCACATATAGTTCTTGATTGCTTTAAACATTTCATTGTAATACTTATGTTCGAGATACTTCTCGAAGCTGCTAAATTTTTGCAATCTTCCTTCCTCCTCTTATTTTGATTTATCGCTCTCTTTAACCAACTCAACAAACACCATCTGCTTCTCAATTGGCGGTACAGGAATTAGCACTTTTTCAAGATTTTTTCTGCTAATACGTTTTCTAGTTGTTCCTGTTTTAACCGATTCAATTTGTGATTGATATAAACCTGTCAGTGTAAAGCCAATTAAATATTCTGGCTCGACCATATCCTTAAGTCTAACAATAGTGCAATCTACAGCTGTAATCGCTTTTCCTATTCCATCAGGTAAGATACAACCTCTCCCAACAGGATCTGGAAGCCTAGAAATAAGGATATCTCCAGGCAATATTTCAGTGCAGTTCAATCTTAAAAAAGTTTCCTCACTTACATATCTAGAATGTGCATCCTTATCAATGTAATACCCATTCCCGACGTTTCCTGTTTGCACTAAACGAATTCCGTCATCAGATTGATCCTTAGTTTCAATCCAATCACCATCAGCAAATAAAGTGCTTATATCTTTTAACTGAACACGTTCATACTCTGGTCTGTCAAACATCTCGATAAATTGCGATTTACCCGTAAAATTTTGATTTATCGCTCTGTTTAACAAAGTCTGCAAATCGTATTTGTAGCTCCTCATTTGGATAAGCAATCTTTGTATTATCAAATTCTTTTTTCACAATGTGTTTCATTGTTGACCCATGTGATTTATGCGCCATCTCTTCTAATTTCTGTTGAACCGCATATATATAAAAATACTTATCAATCTCTAATTTATCAAAATCAACCTTAAAAATATGTTGATTAAGAATAGCCTTTTCTCCTTGCCAAAGATAGACGCCAAGGCTTGCTGACCAAGATATCAGTACATCTCCCGTATTAACTTCAACCTTCTCTGGATATTCTCCATCAAAATAATTAAAAGCCTCACCGCTACCTGTAAGATTTTGTATTCGGATAATTGGAAGTCCTTGTTCCCCCCAATCATCAGGTTTAAATGCCATACCATTAATATATGTTGCGATATCACCTAATTTCACAAACTGTACGTCTTCTGGATGATTATCCTCAGTACCAAACATCTCGATAAATTGCGACTTAACGAGCTCATCGGTAGCTAAAATAAGCTTTTTATACTTATCTTTCATGTCATAAATAGCCCATAAAACCTCAGCCAATTTACGCTGTTCTTCCAAAGATGGCAACTCAAATTTCAATTCTTTTAAATCTCTCCAATTTATGGTTGGAGACAATGACCCAACAGAAATCTTAATCGCTGCATCTAAGAAATAATCTGATTTTATAAACATTGGGAAGAAATCTTTGTCGATTACGTCTTCCTTTGGTCTTAGCACCATACCATGTGCAGAGAATATTCCATCAAATGGAGCGATTGCTACTTTCTTCTGGTAAGCTCTTCTTTTTCCAAAAAGCACATCACCTTTTTTCATGATTAGCTTTTCGCCCTTAGGAGCAACATCAGCTCCATACCTTGTGACGTAAATACTATCTGAATCCAAATGTTCCAAACCTAGATATGTGTACTTATCCTCATCAACAGGCTTCTTCTTTTCAGTACTATTAAACGCGATTTCATCGAACTTAAAAATCCCCATTATGCGCACCTCCTCATATTGAAAATGCGCATATTTTCAGCGCTTCTATGCCCGATAAATTGCGATTAGTTTAGCCTATAAATTTCCTATGTGACTGCTTCACGTTATTTTGGTTAACCATTGCATACTGCAATGTCGTATCAATACTCTGATGCCCTAAAAGCTGTTGCACTTGTTCTATTGGCATACCTTTATCAATAGCAGTAGTTGCCAATGTTCTACGGAATTTATGTGGATGCACCTTATGCAAGTTCAGTTTTTCTCCTAGATTTCGAAGTCTGATCTCAACACCGCTAATAAGCAAACGATTGTAAGGTTTCTGTAGTGATACGAATAACGCTTCATTAGAATCCGCTCTGCTATTCAAATACTTTTGTAGATGTAACTTGGTTCTTGCATCGAAGTACACTCTTCTCTGCTTATTACCTTTTCCTAGAACAACACATTCCCTATTTTCAAAGTCGATATCATCACAGTTAAGCTTCACAAGCTCTCCAACTCTCATTCCAGTAGATGCAAGAAGATCGATCATAGCCAGATCTCGCAACCCATCACATTCGTCTCTCATTATTTCTAAAGCTTCGTCTGTATAAGTCTCCTTTACAGTTTTACAGGTCTTAACCTTATGAATCCTTCTAACCGGGCTCTTGACGATATAATCCTCATCTTCAAGCCAAGCAAAGAAGCTGGACAGAATTCTTCGTATATTATCCACTGTGACTTTACTGATATTGTTTTCTTCCTGATATCCATCTAAAAACATTCTCAAATCATCAGTTGTTATTTTCACTACATCTTTATCTATCTTTTCCACAGCATTTCGAATAGTTGATTCGTAATAATGCACTGTTTTATTAGAACATCCTTCTACTCTTTTTGCTGCAAGAAATAACTGTACCAAATCAACAGCTTTACTATCAGATTGTTCTTCAGAAGAAGAAAGACAGTCACATAAAACCTCATGCAACTGTCTCATCTGCTCTTCTCCCAAATAGGCTTGCATTTTTTGTTTTATCTTGTTTATTAGTTCATTTGTCATATCGGTAATCTCCTCATTACCGACATCCTACCCCACTAATATGAAATGCAGATATTAATAGTACTGTTCAATATAGCTGTAAGCCTTATCAAACACATCTTTATCCTTTATTTTGTATTTAATCCAAACAACACTTCTAAGAGCCTTCTTAACTTCATTCTTTCCAGTTGTTGTTTTCTGCCATCCATCGAATCTAACGATTTTTACGATATCATCTATGTCTGAAACTATTCTTTCTACAATGACTGGTGTCTTATCATTACGAAGTCCATTAAACAATTCTGTAAGAGCTGCTTTTCCTCTATCGATTTCTTCTTCAGGGACAACTTCCTTTTCTGCGCGTACTGCTTCTTTAGCTAGCTCTAACAATAATTTTAAGAACTCAATACTAGTTACCAATCCTTGCTCGTGCTTTTCCCTAAGTTCTTCTAATTTTTCACCAAGTTTCTGGAACTTAGGATCATGGCTATGCTTTTGGATTTTTGCAACAAGATCGATTTCAACCTTCATTGTAGTTTTCTTGATATCCTTTTGCTTCTCGATAAACTCATCGATTAACGCAGTATCCAATGTAAGAATATCAACATCATCATGAACCTCTCCAACTTCAATATGCTGATGAACAAGTTCAAGTGTTTTTGGTCCAAGGGCCGCCCATACAAGCTGTCCTCTGTTATCAGTTGGTTTCACTGATTCGTATACCTTACTAAGCCATACATAATCGTATTTAAATGGTTCAAGGAACGGATCTGGTGATAGTGCGTTCCATGCACGATTTAAAACTCTATAATCTGCTGCAAACTCATCTTTGATTTTGTTATTTGGCAAGCATTCCTGTGCGGCCAACAATCCTTCCCAGCCTTCTACAGTTCTGTCTACTCCCATAAAATAGCTGAGACATTTTCTCATAATTGCAGGAACCTGTTTCTTAACTTCTTCAATGTTTGTAACGACTTTTTTCATGCCCGCTTCATCGAAGTTCAAAGCCTTAGCGACATTATCAAAAATTCCTATATAATCGACGATCAAACCATTAGTTTTGCCTTCATCGTAAGTACGATTAACTCTACAGATAGCCTGAAGCAAGTTATGATCCTTCATAGGTTTATCTAAATACATTACCTGTAAAATTGGTGCATCAAATCCGGTCAAAAGCTTGTTAGTTACGATTACAAACTTTAATGGATTACTTGGTTCTCTAAACTGATCAAGTACCTTCGCTTCTTCATCACGGCTTCTCTTATATTGTTTATAACGGCCAGCTTTATCATCGCCTGTAGTCATGACAATTGTGGATGCTTCTGGTGGAACTAACTTATCTAATTCTTCCTTATACATCAAACAACATTCACGATCATAAACAACAATCTGAGCTTTATATCCGTTTGGCTCAATCTTTGTTTTATAATGGTTAACAATATGTTCTACAACCTTTTTGATACGCTTACGGTCATACATGATGGCTTTCATCGTAACATTTTTAGAAAGTTCGCCTTTATCCTCGTCAGATAAACCATCTGTCATTTCATCAAATGCCTGATCAAGCTTTTCTTTATCAACATGTAAATCAATCGGAACTGGTTCAAAGTTAAGTGGTAGTGTAGCATTATCTCTGATGGAATCTGAGAATGAATACTTACTCATATATCCACTCTTATCTTCAATAGCACCGAATGTTTTAAATGTATTCTTATCGAGTCTATTAATTGGAGTACCAGTTAAACCAAAGAAGAACGCATTAGGTAAAGCTAAACGCATCTTTTCACCGTAATCACCTTCTTGTGTTCTATGCGCCTCATCGACCATAAGAATGATGTTATCTCTCATATTAAGAGCTTTTTCAACATCACCAAATCGATAAATAGTTGTAATCGCAATCTTACGCATATCCTGTTCAAAGAAGTTCATCAAATCTTCTTTAGTTGATAAAGACTGCAAATTTGGAATATCAGCAGCGTTGAAATCACCTGTGATTTGAGTTTCCAAATCAATACGGTCATCAACAATAACAACTGTAGGATTTTGAAGTTCAGGCATCATTCTAAGCTTTTGTGCAGCGAATACCATTAGTAATGATTTACCTGATCCTTGAAAATGCCAAATCAATCCTTGCTTTGGATAACCTGCTTTTACACGATCAATCATCAAGTTAGCCGCTTCGTACTGCTGATACCTGCAAATAACTTTAATCTTACGGTGTTTCTTATCTGTAGAGAATACTGTGAAGAACTGCATGATATCCATTACTTTTTCAGGAGTGATCATATCAGCAACACTAATCTTTACATCAGCAAGGCTACCTTCTGCTTTATGGTCAGGAGTGTGCCAAGGTCCCCATTTTGTAAGTGGCATATTTACAGATCCGTATCTGTAGCACTTTCCTTCTGAGGCAAAGTTAAATACATTAGGAACAAACATTTCTGGAACAGATTTCTCATAGTCAGAAATATCCTGTGCACCATCAAGCCACGATATTGCATTTCTTACCGGTGTTTTAAGTTCACCAATAGCAACTGGTAAACCATTGATAAGAAGCACTATGTCAAAACGTTTGCCATTCTCAACAGTCGGATATACCCACTGATTTGTAACAACATATTCGTTTTTATCAAGTTCCTCTTTTGTAAGAGTCCCAAATAGCTTTATTGGTGTTGGTTTTCCGTCTTTTCCAAACGGATATGAGTTTTCTTCAAATACTTTCTTCTTGAAGGCTTCGTTTTGAGCAACTAAATTATCTGCTAGAAAAGGCTGCAACATGGCACGAAGCTTATAAATAACTTCATCCGCTCTAGATGGTTCCTCTTCAATTTCAGGATTAAGTCTTATTAAGGCATTCTTTACCATCGACTCTACCATCACATCAGAAAGTTCTCTATCAAGCTGTTCTGCCGGGATATATTTCCAGCCATTCTTCTTGAGCGTCTCTATAAAAAGTTGCTCAACAGTATTATATTCATTAAACTGTGACATAGTTTACTCCTTCCCAGCTGGAATTAAATTCTCAGCTATAATTTTCTTACTTAAGGCATCCAGATCCTTAATCGCTTCTTGTAGTGCAAATTTTGATTTATCGCTCTGTCTTTGAAAATCAATAAAGTCTCTTTGTTGCTCATCCGATGGTATTGGTATCATTAAATCGTTGATATGTTCATTTCTAAGATTATTAATATTACTACCTTGTGCCAAATCAGAAATAGTATTTCTATACGCATCTGTTCTCATATATCCAGCAATATATTCTGGATATAATTTTCCTATCGGACGAATTAATTTGCAAAACGCACCAAAGGTATACTCCATATCCGGCATACATAAAGCTGCTTTACCAACATGTTCAAGGCTTCCACTTGATGCACAGATCAATATATCGCCTTCACGTATAATCTGATCATCTGATACTCTTCCTTCTGATACAAACTGCACGTCTTCAAAATTCAGTACATTATTCGCTATATTGTTAGCTCGCAATAATGTAACAAATCCTTCTTTAAGACCCTCGCTCAGATCCTTTGGTTTATATGAAACACCACGAATTTGCAAAATATAATCTCCAAGCTTCTCTCTGTTACACTTCTTAAACATCTCGATAAATTGCGATTTCACCAATTCATCAGTCTTGTTTATTAAATCCTCATACGCATTCTTAGTTTCAATGATTGACCATAAAGTTTCAGCCAATTTGCTTTGTTCAGGCATTGATGGAAGTTCAATAGCAAATTCTTTTAAATGTGTCCACTTTACACGAGGGGATAATGACCCAGCCGATTTTCCTACAGCAAAATCAAAAAGGAAATCATTCTGAATTATGAAAGGCAAAAGATCAGGATCAACCTTGTCTTCTATTGCTCTTATTACAGTAATATCTCCGGAGCAAATTCCACCAAATGGTGCTACTGCTGCCTTTTTTAGATAAGCACGTCTTCTACCAAATAAAACATCACCTTTTGAGAATTCCTTAGTAAACGTATTCTCTGTATCTTCACTCCATGATGATAACGTAACGTTTGATGGAGTAAGATGCTCTAGTCCAACGATTCTTATTCCGGTTTTATCACCTTTATTTGATGATTTAGCCTCAATTGCAATATCTCCGAGCTTAACTGTTGCCATTACCATCACCTCCAATCACTTCATTTATCGATTCAAAATGTCTTGATGCCATTTCAGCAGCTTCTTTCCAGTCTGAATAACATTCTTGGACAGTTCTATCATCTTCTTGTTCCTCGCTACTTGTCTGAATATACAAAGGAATACTGAGAGAGTAATCATTCTTTGCTATATCCTTTATAGTAACTACTTTAGCGATGTCACCATCTGACTCATATTTATCGTATGCTTTAGCAATTTTTTCAATATGCTTGTCTTCTAGATAACTCTGAGCATTCTTTCGCGTAACTTCATTTAGTGCATTAATAAATAATACTTGTCCTTCACGATTTACAGCTTTTCTTGTTCTGCAAATGATAATGCATGCCTCCATTGGAGAGTTGTAGAAAAGATTAGGTCCTAAACCAATTACACATTCCACCAGATCAGACTTAACTAGCTTCTCTCTCATGTCCCTCTCTTCATTTCTGAATAGAACACCATGAGGAAACAGTATTGCACAGCGTCCAGTCTTTTCATCAAGACTTTTTAATATGTGCTGGAAAAACGCATAATCAGCACGTCCTTGTGGTGGAGTTCCTAAAAAATTACGCCCGTACTTATCTGACTCAAAAGCTGTTCTATCCCACTGGCTTATAGAGTAAGGAGGATTCGCTAAAATCAAATCAAATTGCTGTAATTTCGCGTGATCCGTAAATGCAGGTGTTTTTAATGTATCCGCATTTACAATATTGAAGTCCTGTACACCATGAAGAAGAAGATTCATTCTTGCAATCGCTGATGTAAGAGTTACAATTTCTTGTCCGTAGATAGAAAGATTTCTCCATTCAAGTCCTTGTTGTTTCAAATACGCAACCGCAGAAATTAACATACCTGCGCTTCCACATGTAGGATCATAAATTGACTCACCCGGCTGTGGTTTAAGCATTTCTGTCATTAAATTAACAACAGTTCTGTTTGTATAAAATTCCTGTGCTGTATGACCGCTATCATCTGCAAACTGCTTGATAAGATATTCATATCCCTGACCTAATTCGTCAGCAGGACAATTTGCTATAGATAATGTTTTAGTGCTGAAATGCTCCAGCATGTCTTTCAAAAGTCTGTCCGGTAAACGATTCTTATTAGTCCAAGATGCGTCACCAAAAATACCATGAAGCTTCTCAGGATTTGCAGCTTCAATCTTATGGAAAGCTTCAATAATAGCTTTACCAACATCCTGCGATACGTTTCTTACATCATTCCAATGTGCTCCATCCGGAATCTGAAACTGATGGTTTTCTTCCCAATCAAGTGCCTCTTCTCCATATTCAGCTCTTACCTTCTCACATTCCTCGTCATAAACATCACTAAGACGTTTGAAAAATAAAAGAGGAAAAATATATTGTTTGTATGCTCCAGCATCAACATGTGTCCGAAGAAGTACTGCTGATCCCCAGAGGTATTTTTCTAATTCATCAATCGTAATCTTACTGCTCATCGACATAACCTCCTTCAATCAACAATGCTTTCATCTTTGCTTCTGCTTTCTTAACATTTTCCAATGCTTCGAAATATTGTGCTCTTACTATTTCTGGAGCAACAACCTCTTGTTTTTTCTTTTCAATGTAGGTGTTTACCGCAAGCGTATTTCCTGCTGCATCTAAATCCGCAATAGATACAATCTTACATTTTTCAATGACATCTTTATACTCCTGATAAAGCTTGAACACTTCATTGATATCTTTCTCTTCCATTACGTTTTGAGCACGTTTTGGAGTATAGATATTTGTCGCATCAATCAAGCAAACCTTACCTTTATGTTCTGGTTTCTTATGATTATTCAAGAACAGAATACAAGCAGATACACCAGTTCCGTAGAACACACCACCTGCAAGAGCTACTACTGCTTCAATCAAATCACTCTTGATAAGCTGTTCACGAATATCTCCTTCTTTGCCGCTATGGAATAAAACTCCCTGTGGAAGAACAACTGCAACTTTACCGCCCATTGGTTTCATAGACTTGATCATGTGCTGAAGCCAAGCAAAATCTGCATTTGAATTTGAAGGACAGCCCCACATATTACGACCGTATTTATCTGACTCAAAACTATCAGCACCCCACTTTTCCTGACCAAATGGAGGATTAGCAAGAACACAGTTAAACTTCTGAAGTTGTCCATGTTCGATAAACTTTGGTGTCCTCAGAGTATCTCCCTGTGCAATCTTAAAATCGCTAGCACCATGTAAGAATAAGTTCATTCTTGCAATTGCTGATGTAGACAGATTATTCTCCTGACCATAGATTCTTCCGTAAGTCATTTGCTTATCGCCAATGTGACGAATTGCCTCAATCAGCATACCGCCAGTACCACAAGCTGGATCGTATACAGTGTCTCCTGGCTTAGGATCCATCAGCATAACCATCAATTTTACAATCGTTCTTGGTGTGTAATATTCACCAGCATTTTTCTTAGATAGGTCAGCAAACTTCTTGATAAGGTATTCATATGCATCACCCATTACATCTGCGCTATAGTTTTTATTTCCGACCTTCAGACTAGACATGTGTTCGATCAAGTCTTTTAATCTTTCATCTGTAAGCTTTGTTTTGTCGGTCCAAGTAACATCATCAAAACTTGAAAACACTCCGCTAAGAGTTCCTGGATTAGCTCGTTCAATACCATTCATAGCTTTGACGATAATCTTACCCACATCCTGACTTGCATTTCTTAAATCTTTCCAGTGACAGCCTTCTGGAATTACAAAGCTGTGATTTTCATCAAATGCAGCAAATTCCTCATCACCACCTGAAAGTTCTAGCGCTTCCTGGGTTTCTTCATCATAAACATCGCTTATTCTTTTAAAGAACAAGATTGGTGTTACATAGTCCTTAAACTCATCTTGGTTAATTGGACCTCTCAAAATATTACAAGCTTCATACAAGTGAGCAAATAGCTTCTGACTTGTTGTCTCTTCGTTTTCAGGGATAGAATCTTTCAATTCTTGATCCGCTGTCTCTGTCGCTGATTGAATCATAGATTCTCGACCTCCTGTCTTAACTTTTTTATCTTCAGAACGTTTTATTCTAACGCTCATATCATCGTGCATTTTCTCCATCACTGGAGGATATTTGTTTTCAAATAGTATCAATAGCTGCATAAGCTTCTGATCTAAGAATGTTAATGCATGCTTTCTTATATCTGTCGGAATACCATAATATGCTTCTGCAACTCCACCACAGATAGCTGCAACCGTATCACTGTCTCCACCAATAGATATTGCATTTCTAATTGCATCCTCAAATCCAGTAGACTCGAAGAAGGCCTGTAAAGCTTGTGGTACTGTTTCCTGACAAGTTTCATTGAACTGATATGTATCGCGAATTTCATCCAAAGTGAAGTTCATTGGATAATAATTCTTATCAATGTAATCTCTTATTTCAAAGATATTGCTTCCCGTCTTGGCCATAAAAATCGCAACAGCGGTCGCTTCAGCACCTTTAATTCCTTCTGGATGATTATGACTAACTTCTGTCACTAACCTTGACAGTTTCCTAGCTTCCTCAATACTATTAGCAGCAAAACCAGCTGCACTTACTCGCATTGCGGCTCCGTTTCCATAACTGTTATATGGTTTAGGATCATCAGAAAAAATCCATCCATAAAAGCTTCCACCATATCCACAGTCAGGATAATTTCTACCAACGTTCTGCATACATTCAACCGCATTTTTCGATAAATCACTATGATCTTTTTTACTTACCAATATCGCCTGCGCAATTGCTAGACTCATGATACTATCATCGGTAGGAAAACACTTATAAGTTAAAAACTCAAAATCTTTACTTCTGTGATTATTCCATTCAAAACGAGACCCGACGATATCTCCGATAATCGCTCCTAACATCTAACGACCTCCTTAAATTCTTGCTTGAAGTCTTGATAGCGTTGAACTCCATCTATTTTCTGCCTCTTGGATGGCTTTCTTATATGCTTCAAGTTCTCTTGTATATTCCTCAGCTATTGATCTTTGTTCTTCAATAGAAGGAAGTGGAATTTCTATATTGTTCAACTCCTTATAGCTGATATTCATTACTGCAGTACCCTGCTGTCTAGTAACTAACATCTTTCTTCCTAGCGGACTATCAAAGAATAGCTTTAAATAAATTGTGGATAAGCTTTCATCGGTAGCTCTAATAACTATTACATTCGATGAAGCAATACATGGATATGCTTGTTCCTCGAATATTGCTATTCTTATAGCTGTTCCTCTTGCAGGTATTAAAAGATCACCTGTCTGAAGAATATAGTTTGTAATCTTACGATCCTCTTCATCTAAATGATCCAAAGAAGAATAATCAATTTCATACTCACCAATATTAGAAATATTAACAACACCAATACTTCCGTTAGGATCTTTTCGATTGATTGCTTTTCCTCTAAAAATAGAAGCAACCGTTCCAAGCTCTTGCTTTTTCACATTTGACTCCTGGAATTTTATCCAGTCTTCATCTTGAGCCTCAAATATTCTATCAACGTTCCAATCTCCCATATCTGTCAGCTCATCTTCGAGTACAAATGTGTCATCTTGAACTACAAGCTTTTTATTACCTGTTTTACGTGCATTTTCATCCTCAAAAACAAATCTCTTAATGGTAACTTCATCTGTTCTTCCAGTTGTAATAGTAAGAAGGAATGTCTTTACTCCTGTATTATTGAAAATCCCTGATGGCAAATCAGATATCTCTTTTAGGCAATACATTGATTGCAAGAACTCTCTTAACTCTTTTACTGTTCCACCAGCAAATGTAATTTTAGCCGGTAACACAATTGACAAGATACCCTCGCTTCTTAAATGAAGAGCTAAGTTCTCGGCAGCAATCATGTCATACTCTCTGCAAATAAACTCAGAACTTTCATCAGCTTTATCTCTTACGCCAAACACCGGAACAGATAAAATCAAATCAAATTTTTCAGACGTAAATTCATACTGATATATATTTGTCTGCTTGATATCAACCATGTCATTGTCATCAAACATCTCATTTAAGACTTTGTAATAAAACGCATCCATTGTTGTCAAAGTAAAATGAGAATCAAAGTGTGTTTCAACAAGTCTTTCTAAGAATGGTGAAAACTTCTCCGCTTCTGCAATAAGAACTTCTTGAAAACCATCGATGAAATTCTTTTCCATTTCATCAACAACTGACTCAGGAACTCTAAACTTTGATCTATCATCCCCATATTCTAAAATGTCGGTCCAACTAAGTTCATCGAACCCCTTTAAAGTTCTATAGATATCAACAAATCTTTCTTTCTCTGGAAATGGATTAGGAATCTCAAAATCAGTAGCAACGCTTTCCATTAATTGATACAATTCGTCATAATCCATTTCGTTTTGAGCACAGTCCTGAAGAACCATTACTTTTTTTAATACAGCTAAAACACTTTGATATTCATTTGGTGTATTATTCCCTCTTATAGCATTAAAGAAGGAATACACTCTATCGATTCTTCTATCATTCTTTTTCATGAGCAGCTCCTCCTGCTGTTAGATATTCTAAACCTTCTAACGATATTATATCACCACGTGAGTTTGTTGTCAATATATTTTGGTATTTACATACCAAAGTTTACAAATCGTTAATTTTTATCACCTTATATATAATCGTTACAAGATGAACCCCAGGGTTCATTTTTCCTTGTTATCTATTCCCTAGTGTCAACCCTGCTTTATGGGCCAGTTCCCACAAAGCAAATTTCACATATAAAAAGAAAGGCTTTCCAGCAGCTAATCGCACTCATTAACGATAGCTCTCTGAAAAGCCTTTATTTACCACATTATTCTTACTTGCCTGGGTTCACCTTTGACATCAATACAACCGTCTCCACATGTGTTGTCCATAGGATAGGAACACAAATTATTAACCTCGTCGCTTGATTGAGGATACAATTTGTTATCAGTTTTCTCATCAACTTCCTTAGCATTTTTTCTTCTACTCTTAAATAATCTTCCGTCCTGAGAATCCTTTTTCCCTGTCTTATATATGATTGTAATCATTGCAGGATCAATTTCTCCTTCATCGTTAGTTCCTCCAATGATGATTTTATCTACTATACTTTCAAATACAGCTCTATCAAATTCCTCAAGGTATTTATTGGACTCAAGTAATTTTTTAAATCCCTCAAGCCTTTTCTTCAATGCTTTTTCATCGGTAAGTGTTACCTCTAAAGTCCTCTTTTCTGCAAGTAGTTTCTCTTTACTAATAGCTATTTCATTATACTTGTCCTGATATACATCCATGCTGATTGACTCATTCAGCCTTAACTCAACAAGATCCTTTTCTTTTTTTAGTACCTTATCAAGTTGATTTGTAATCTTCTTCAGATCTTTAGCTAAACTGTTGTCTTTCAATTCTTCTTCCACAGTTTTAAGGAATTCATTGGTAATTTCCACATTATTATGGCATACCTGACGGTAGCTTTCCATAAATGCTTTTTCTATGGCTTCTTCTTCAATCCCTTTGCTATGCGGACAATACTTCTTTCCGTTTTTAGTAGCATTGACACACTGCCATATAACTTTTGTATATTCTGAACTTGAATGCCAATTTCTTCTTGAAAGATTATGACCGCAAAATCCACATTCAAGCATACTGCTAAAAGCATATTTTCTTGAATACTTTTCTCTTTTGCCACCATTATTGGCAACAGTATTTCTGTTTTTTGACCTTCTCAATCTAATACCTTGAGCTTTTTCAAAATCTTCTTCTGAAATGATTGGCTCGTGATGGTTTTCTATATAAAACTTATCCTGTTCTCCGAAATTATCCAATCTTCTCTTTGAAATAGGATCAACCGTATAGGTCTTTCCCATCATAAGATCCCCTTTATATTTTTCGTTTTTTATGATTCCTAAAACAGTTGTTTCAGTCCATCTTTTATTTCCTCTTGGCGATAAATATCCCTGTTCTTCCAGTTCTCTGGAAATTACCATACCGCCAACACCTTCAATGTATCTTCTGAAAATATATCTTACAATCTCAGCTTCTTTTTTATTGATAGAAATGCTTTTAGTTTCCGGATCATAGTCATAGCCTAAACACCCTTGAAAGCCGACCATTTCTCCTCTTTCCATCTTCATTCTCAAACCTTTTTTGACATTGGCTGAAATATTCTCTACTTCCTGTTGAGCAACTGAACTTAAAATTGTTAAAAGCAACTCCCCGTCCATTGTTAAGGTGTTTATGTTTTCCTCTTCAAAAAAGACTGCAACATTAAATTCTTTCAGCTTTCTTACATACTTTAAGGTATCTAAGGTATTTCTCGCAAATCTTGATATAGACTTTGTAATTATCATATCTATATCGCCATTCATGCAGTCATTTATCAACCTTTGAAAATCAATTCTTCGATCAACCTGTGTTCCTGTTATCGCTTCGTCAGCATATATTCCGGCAAGAGTCCACTCGTTATTCTTCTGTATAAATTCTGTGTAGTGTTCTACCTGAGAATTATAGCTGTTAATCTGATCTTCGGTATCCGTACTAACTCTGCAATAAGCTGCCACTCTCTTTATTGAGCGTTCAACACAGCCTGATGCAGTTCTTTTCAGTGTGGTATCACCTTTAATAACTTTTACATCTTTCTTCACTGCATCCGCCTCCTTTTTGTATCTTTCTATGCAGTCTTATTATACCACACTTGCAAAACATTATAAATATAATTCTGTTGAAATGTTGTACTTTTTCATCAGTTTTAACTTTATCTTCCTGTATTCAATATCATTTAGTAAATGTTTGGACAGCAAGATAGATAGCATAGATAATTGGAGGCTATATTTTAGTAATTCGTTATTCATTATAAACCCTCCTCGTTAAAAATCATTTTTAAGTTTTATGACATTGGTAGGTGCATTGGCTGCTACATAGGAATCTCACCTCCGCCCCTTATTAAGACGAGCCGGCTTAAACTATTGAAGTATCATTATCACTACTTGTATCACAGAACAGATTGCCACATCTGTTTTTTTATGTATTCTTATTTATCGCTCGCTTTCTTATATCCTTGGCTAACCAGTATTCATAAAACCGAAAACTTTCAGCAGAAAGGTCATGGCGTAAGTCATAATCCTCCACAAGTAGATAAAGTCCTACCTTGGTCTATTCAGTTGTCAAAGATCAATATTTGAAAGGGATTGTTTTCTTTACATTTTCCTATTTGCCATAAGCAGGCTATCTCTTATTCAAGAAAGTAAAGGAGATCAAACTCCCCTTCACTTTACATAAGGAAAATTTGACCCCTTTGGTTACCGAAGTTCTAAAGTTCTTCGATAAATTTTTTCAGCTTTTCAAGAATTTTGTTTCTTCTTTTGATTAAAGCCGGATGTGTAATACTTTTAAGCTTTGCTACTGAACGAACCGTTTCATCATTGAAATACAAGCGTTCAATAATATCTCTTTCTTCTGCATTGAGCCTTGATATAGCATTTCTGACTGCTTCAATCATCATCTGTGTTTCCACAATTTTTTCTACATCAACGCTTTCATCAATAATGCTATCCACAAAGTGTCCATCATGATCCAATGATGAAAAAAAGAGCAAGTGGTTTTTCTTGTCCACCTGCTCTAAATACTTTTCGTGTTCTCTTTCTCGCCAGTAGACTTTGTATATCTGCTCACTGACTTTGACCTTTTGTCCGTTTACATAAAGGTAATATTCTTTTGGCATATATGTTTCCTCCATTCTTTTTTTGTCTGCTTGTTTTCAGGCAAAAAAAGGAGGACTCCTGCATCTTGGCATGAGAAGTCCTCTAAAACGAAAGAAACTTGTTCTTTTATAAACACTATTTAATTTTTCAATATAATTTGTAGATTCATTATCTTCTATAAAGCAAACCGAAAAAAGGGAAGAAAATGTTCTTACTATTTTTTATTATTGAATATAAAGATTTCTTCATAATTTCCTCCCTCATTCTTATATCGAACTAATATTCATATATCAAACCTTTCTAATAGTTTATTTTCACCTTTGGATAATAAGATACTTAACAATTTATCGCTTCTTCTTTTCCAATTTTTCTAAGTCTGTTAAGCATTAAAAACAAGCCGAGCAAAATCATACTAAAATCTACAATAGGTTCAGCCCACCAAACTGCTAATCCTTCAAATACCTTTGGCAATAGCAATATCGCCGGAATAAATAAAATCAGTTGTCTAAGCATTACAATCATGCTCGCTTTTTTCCCATCTCCAATAGATTGGAAAAATGTAAGAGTCATAATCATAATTCCATACAAGATGAAAGTAGAGTAGAACAATTTAAAGTTCATAACTCCAGCTTCAATTATTTCACTTCTCACATTAAACAATGACAATAATTTTTCAGAGAAAAACATGGATGGTATCCAAGAAATAGCAGCAAGTATTGTTGCCCCATACATGAAAATCTTCATAGTATCTTTTACTCTTTGATATTGTTTTGCTCCAAAATTAGCTCCTATAACGGGTTGTAAGCCTTGACTCATTCCCCACAATGGAATAAATGAGAACATATAAAGTCTCATTGTTGCTGACATTAGAATTCCCCAATTATCTCCACCATAAGCAAAAGCCTGCTTGAACAAAAATGTTTGTTGTACTGCAAATAAAATTTGCATCATCATAGCCGAACTTCCTATGCTAAACATTTCACTGTAAATTGCCTTGCTCTTTTGGATTTTATGGATACCAACAAAAGCACTTTTCTTTGAAAAATAGTGAAATGTTAATATCGCCTGTACAATTTGAGATATTACAGTTGCAATAGCTGCCCCCTCAATTGCATACTCTCCCATTAACTTCATAAAAATAGGATCTAAAATAATATTTAATAAAGCACCTACTCCCATAATCATCATAGATTGCTTCAATGCACCTTCACCACGCATTGTCATATTACCTGCTTGAGCAAAATTCACAAATATTGAACCAAAGAAAACTACTCTTAAATATCTAACTCCCAGTTCTTTAATATTCCCTTTTGCTCCTACCAAGTCAAGAAAATTAGGTGCAAATACCAAGCCTAATACGGTGATTACTATAGAGAATAAAATTACCCAATAACAAAAATTTCCAAATATTTTATCCGTTGTTTCTTTATCTCCCTTTCCAATAGCCCTTGATAATATTGACGCACTACCAACTCCAATAAGTGCTGATATACCACCATTTATTATTGTTAAAGACATTGATATACTAATGGCAGACATAGCATAATCCCCTATAATCCACCCAGCAAATATTCCATCCATAAATGGATAAAGTCCTATAACTACCATCCCTATAATTCCCGGAATAGCTAATTGAAACAACAAGTCTTTAGGACTTTTTGTTAAAAGTTGTGTTTTCATATCTTGTTTTCCCATATAACTCCCTCTAATTGTTTTTAATATTTTTTAACTTATGATAGCTGCCACTTAGTTGCTACTTGTCTTGCTTCAACAAAATTTTTGTAAATACCATCTGTTTGAATTAGTTCTTCGTGTGTTCCTTTTTGCATTATCTTTCCATTAGCCAATACAAGAATTTGATTTGCATTTTTTATAGTTTTTAGCCTATGTGCAATCATAATTACCGTTTTATTTCTCGTAAGTTCCTCCATTGCAAGCTGTAATTTATCCTCATTTTCAGGATCAACATTTGCTGTGGCTTCATCAAAAATAATAATTGGTGCATTTTTTATTATCGCCCTTGCTATAGATATTCTTTGTCTTTCTCCACCAGATAAACTTGCACCACCTTCTCCTATAACAGTTTGGTATTGTTCAGGAAGGTTCATAATAAAATCATGACAGCAAGCCTTTTTAGCAGCATCTACTACTTCTTCATGGGTAGCATTAGGCTTAGCAAACTTTATATTATTTTCTATAGTATCTTGGAACAAATACACATTTTGGAAAACCATACTGATTTGTTTCATCAATGACTCTAAGGAATATTCTTTTATATTATGTCCTCCTATACTAATCTTCCCGTTATCTATATCCCAAAACCTTGCAATCAAGTTACAAAATGTGGTTTTTCCAGCTCCTGAAGGTCCGACTATTGCAGTCATTTGGTTTTGTGGTATATCAACAGATATATCATCAAGAATTTTCTTTCCTGAATATGCAAATTCTACATTTTCAAAAGAAATATTAAAATTAGCAGGTTTTATATCTTTTCCTTCAATATCCATTTGTGGAAATTCTTCTAATTTCTTGGTTTGTTCAATAGAGCCACTAACAACTCTAAGGGCAGTTGTCGCACTTCCTGCCAATTTAATTTGTGAAAAAGCAAGAAATGAAATTATGATTGTCATAACTGTATTCAGAAACGAAAGTTCTCCTCTTTGGTAGAAGAAAATACCTGCACCTATGATTAAAATGCTGAACAAATCTAAAAGAATATTTTGAACAATCGTGTAAGGTGTAAACAACTTTTCACAATCAAGATTTGTTTTTCTGGTATTTTCAATAGCACCTCTAACTTTCTCATCACCTTTACCGGTTAAATTAAAGGATTTTATAACAGACATTCCTCCAATCTGTTCTAAAACAGTATCTACTAATTTTGCTGAAGCCATTTGTCGTTTAGGAAGAACCTCTCTTGACTTCTTTTCCATTTTTGACAAAATAACCAAATATAATAGACTTCCGACAGTTACAATAAAACCTATTCTCCATTCAAATATTAAAATCATCAAAGTAAAGATTATAGTATTTATAAATCCCGACAAGGTATTTACCATAACCATCGCAGCCGTATTTTCCACGTCTTCTAAAACGGTTGTAGAAATACCAACGACTTCTCCCCCATTGTTTTCATTAAAAAATCCCATAGGAATTTTTTTGAGCATTTCCCCTATTGAAATTCTTTTATTTGCAACCATAAAATAGCTTGCATGGCATTGTTGTAACTGTGAATAATAATTTGCAATACTTCTGCCTACTATGCTTACAACAAGAAGTATCAAAGCAATCCACGCAGGTGTCATACTCATATCTTTTTCAGCAACAGCTTTAACTATAAAATAAATTGCACTGATTTGAAGCATGTGAAAAATTGCAAACAAGAAACTTACCCATATAGAATGGTATATATTTTTCTTCTCATCACCTGAGAAATCTAAAATTTTTTTTAAAGCACTTAGCATTTTATTTCACCATCCTTTACTCCAATATGAGCATTCCACATTTTTTTATATAGCTCACAATCTTCCATTAACTCGTTATGTTTACCATGTGAAATAAGCTCTCCATTCTCAACAAAAAAGATTTGTTGAACATCTGTTATTGTTGATAACCTGTGTGCAATAACGATAACAGTTTTATTTTGTATCAATTTTGATAGAGCTTCTTTGATAATCACCTCATTCTCCGGATCAATATATGAAGTTGCTTCATCCAATATCACTATCGGGGATTTTTTAAGCATTGCTCTTGCTATTGAGATTCTTTGTCTTTCTCCTCCTGAAATATGGCTACCACTGCTTCCGACAACTGTGTCATAGCCTTTTTCCATATTCATAATAAAATCATGGCAGCCTGACTTCTTTGCAATATTTTCAACTTCTTTATCACTTGCACTTGGATTTCCCATTCGTATGTTTTCCCTAATGCTTTCATTAAAAAGGAAATTGTCTTGAGAAACAAATGCTACTAAGCTATATAACTGTTTAAGAGGAATCTCTTGGAGATTATATCCACCAATTTTTATGCTTCCTGTATTTATGTCCCAATATCCTGCTATCAGTTTTGCCAAAGTTGACTTTCCACTACCGCTCGGTCCAACAAAAGCTACCGTTGTCCCTTCTTCTATGTTTAACGACACTCCATGAAGAATTTCCTTTCCTTCTTCATATCCAAACTTCACATCTTGCAGGGCAATATCATATTTGTTTATTTTCACATCAACATTGGAATGAATTTGCTCTTTTCCTTCTAAAATTGAATTAATGGAATTTGCAATAGTTCCTATCTTTGCAAGACCATCAACAAAATTCATCGTTTCAAGTAAAGGTCCTGCAATTCCTAACGACAAAATAATAACTACTATAAATGTTTCTATACTCAAGCTTCCATTGATGTAAAAATACCAGCCAACCGGAAGGATTGTTATCATTGTAGTAGGCGATATATTTTTTGATAAAGACACAGGAAGTTGACAGCTTCTCATCCATTCATAGAAATACTTTGCATTTGCAATAACCTTATCTTTATATTTTGCATATGACCTTTTATCCTGATTGAAGGTTTTGATCACTTCTATTCCGTTAACATACTCCACAATTGCCGAGTTCATTTCACGACTAACTTTTACAGATCCTTCATACTGAGCAGCGTAGTTTTTCATCACAAGTCCCATGAAAAACATTCCTAAAGGAATAGAAACTAATGACAATAACGCCATTCTCCAGTCAAGAAATAACAAATATATGAATATACTCAAAGAGCCTAATATATTGGATGTCATTTCAGGTAATAAGTGTGCAAGAGGTTTCTCCATACTTTCGACCTGATCGACTATAATTTGCTTTAAATTACCGCTTGGAATATTTATTATTTCTCCCAATGGCATCTTTGGAAGTTTATCAAGCATTCTTAAACGAATATCTTTTAGTACACTAAAAGTCGCTTTATGAGATACTGATAATGCCAAAGAATATAAAATTGATTTCAAAGCATATGATAGCAAGCTTATGCCAAGCCACATAAGATAAACCTTGCTGTCTTCAATTCCATTCACTAAATAAACTAAAATGCGACTTGCCGCAATGTATGGAACAATCCCCGCTAAAACACCAATACTCGCTATAAATACTGATGTCTTTAATTTTGGATGTTCATCATGTGCAAGCTCCCACAATATTGCAGTAGGACTTTTTTCTTTCATTTCAACACCTCCATAGTTCTATCTATTTACATTTCATTTCAAAAATTCATATATTGCACCATCGCATTGTTTTATAAATTCAAAATCATGCGTGATTATAATAATAGTTTTTCCTTGCTCTACCATTTGATTTAAAAATCCAATCAAAATATCCATTTGCATTTTGCAAAGTCCACTCGTTGGCTCATCAAACACTATGATTGGTTTTTGACTTACCATAGACATAGCAAGCAACAATCTCTGTTTTTCACCACCTGATAACGAACTTGGGTGCATTTCTTTTTTATTAAATAAATGTACCTTTCTTAAGGCTTCATTTTTCAAATTATCCTGTTTTGTAACTGTTCCAATTTCCTGCCATACAGATTCTGTGAAAAGTTGATAATTAACATCTTGCATGACTGCAAAGATATTCTCGTACCGTTTTTTGAGCTTTTCTCCCTTATAAAAAACTTCTCCCTTGCCTTTTATAGTTCCCATAAGTAAATTGATAAAAGTACTTTTCCCAACACCGTTTTGTCCAATAATGAAATTTATCCCGGTATTAAAAGAAACACTAAAATCAAAAATTGTATTCTTATCGTATGTTTTTTTGAAATGTAGACATGTTATTGATTCATTAACAAAGTTTGATGGAGTATTTTTTTGTAACATATCTACTTTTTCATATTGTCTATTTAAAAAATCACTCTTAAAAATTTCATTGAAATTTCTTAAATTATGTTTTTCTGAAACTCTTACAAAGAAATCATCACTAAAATATTCTTTCGTGTATTCTTTAAAAGTTTTATTTTCTATTACACACAGCTTGTCTACAATGTCTTTCAAATAAAATAATCTATGCTCGACAATGATTATGATTTTATTTCTTTTTTTTAGCTCAATAATAGCTCTTTTTAAGTTCTTAATTGATTCATAATCCAAAGATGAAGATGGTTCATCTAAAAGAATAATTTCATTTTCTGAAATTCCACTAGCAGTTATAGCAATTAACTGCTTCTCTCCACCGGACAGTTCAAAAATATTCTTGTCTAACAAATCTTTACTACCTAAAACATCTGAATAATAGTGTATTTTATCTAAAATTAAATTTCTTTCTATACATCTATTTTCTAATTGAAAAGCCAATTCATCTGTGGAATTGATACAATAAAACTGTGTTTTAGGATTTTGAAACACTGTAGATATAAACTTGGATCGTTCTAATATACTCATCCCTAATAAAGATTTGTCCTTGTATAAAACATCTCCTTTTACATCTCCACAATCATATTCGGGAATAATGCCGTTTATTACTTTTAACAAACTACTTTTCCCCGTACCTGAGTGTCCCGTTATAACAGTTACCTCTCCGGGTTTGAAATTTAGATTTACATTTTCTAATATGCTTTCTCCATCAAACTTTAATACTAAATTTTGTAAACTAAGCATACTTACCCCTTATATATAAATAGATTGCCCATACCATTATCACAAAAAATATGCAATCAATGCCACCAATGCGTGATTCACTAATACTTGTTCGCTTTTGATTAACAGCTAACCCTTTTGTCATTGCGGATACTGTTAAATCATCTGCCGTCTTAGACAAACACATCAATAGTGGCACTAATCTATATTCAAATAATAGAATTGGATTTTTTATTAACTTTTTAAGCGTTAGTCCTCTCAAACGCATGGCTTTTTTTATCTGGCTATAATCAATCCTTGCGGCATAAAAGAAACGAACCATCACAGTCAATGGTATTGCTATTTCATCGGGACATTTCATTTTTTTCAATGAATAAATACTTTCCCCTACATTTGATGTGAGTATGGTATATTTCCCCATTAAAAATGCGGGAAGTATTTTCTTAACAACCATTACTAATATCAGTAAAATCGCTACCAAGGGACTGTATTCTAATTTCATTAAAAATCTATCAGCACCATAAACGAACACAAGAGTAGCCATCCCAATAATAGCTACTCTTGTATGTTTTGTATTTATTAAAAGCACTATCGGAATTACGGATATTATAAGGGCTTGCAAGAAATACTTTACTTGAATATTGCCTAAAACCATCACATATGAAAGAACTATTGTCATAAAAAGTTTTGTACGAAAATCAAGTTTGATTGTCATCCTTAACTCCTTATGAATCCTTATTTTTCCATACCAGCCTTTTTAAAATGTTTTTTTAGGAAAGCCATACCTATACTACAACCAATATATGCTCCTATAATTCCACCTATTGCCATTACGACAATAATCCAATTCGGCATTACACTAAGCATCTTATCAATAAATTCTTGGTTATATCCTTTCTCTAACATCTGCTTGACATATTCATTTCTTGATATAAAAATTGGCAACCAATTTCCTAATGTGCAAAGTGGAGCAACAGAAAATGCTAATCTTGCCTTATTAACATCCGTATATTCTCCTGATTTCAAAATAACTTCAGCAATAATACCTGCAATAACAGCGGTCAATAATGCCCAAGGTCCATGTCCCATAGCAACATATACTAATGCAATCAATAATGATTGAATAAACACCATTCCTCTTTTTTTAATCTTTGTGGAATACAGCATATTTACAGGTCCTACTAAAACTCCCTGTGCCAATGGAACAACCGGCATTAAAACTGGAACCATTCCTAAAAATGATCCAATCATCATAAATACAAAACCTAATACAGAAAATAATCCTATATTAATTAAATCCTTTACTTCTAATCGTTTACTCATTTGAAACCTCCTAATTGTTTTAATTTTTCTTTTGTACATCAACAATATAATTTATCATTGTTTCTTTTATATATCGTTTATGCTCGACATAAGACTTTCTCGCACCTAAAATTTCTGAACTTAATATCAATCCATTGATATAATTCACTAAAAAACCGTCACCAAATATATCTGCCTTAATTCCAAGCTGCTTGGCGATTAAACTTAGCTCATTAGTCGTATTAAGTTTCAATTCTTGATACAATTTTTCCAAATCCTGATTATATTTTTTTACTTGTAAAAGGAGTGTATACAATCTCATCAATTCTGTATCAGCCAGCGACTTATCAACCAAAATATCACCCATTTGCTGATATTTATCTTTTCCTCGATTGTTTTTTAAATACTCATTTATCAAGTTGTTTCTATAATCATTACCATCAAGCATTAAGTCTTTAAGCATTTCGTTTGTATTACCATAATGATGATAGACACCTCCTCTACTCATTCCTACCTCTGTGATAACATCTTCCATTGTTGTAAGTTGAAACCCTTTATTTAGAAAGCATTTCTTTGCAGCTTCTCGAATCTCTTTTTTTCTAATTTGTCCAACTTTTTGTTTTTCTTCTTTCAAAATAAAGACCTCATTTCATATCGTAATAAAAAACCGACACTACTGTCGAATTTTATTTTATCATAAATGATAGTTAATGTCAACTAACTTTTGAGTTTGAATAACAATCTTCTTTATAGCTTTGACTTTCAGCAAATTTTATTGTAAAAATAGCATAAAAATCTAGTTATCCGCATAAAAACTGGACTTATCACACTTTATCAAGGTCAAAACCACTCAATTTACTACTAATTTACTACTTATGAATGAGCTTTGATACGACGATTTATCCTTGAAAAGTGAAGATATAAAGATACTTCCAATAAAATTTGAATATTTAATAGGTAGACACTTCAAAAAATGAGGTGTCTATTTTTTTACCCGATTTTGAAAGGAAGTGAACTTATGAAAACAAAAAATCAAGAATCAAAAGGTCGTTCCCCACTCTTTAAGACCATCAAACATTCATTCAGCCAATAAAAAAGAAAGGATAGGTAAAAATATGGAACTTAAATTTGTGATTCCCAACATGGAAAAAACATTCGGCAATTTAGAATTTGCTGGCGAGGATAAAGTCGTTCAGCGAAGAATCAACGGACGGCTAACTGTCTTATCAAGAAGCTATAATCTCTATTCTGATGTTCAAAGAGCAGATGATATTGTGGTGGTGCTTCCTGCTGAAGCTGGCGAAAAACATTTCGGCTTTGAGGAACGTGTGAAGTTAGTCAATCCACGTATTACCGCAGAGGGCTACAAAATCGGCACTCGTGGTTTTACAAATTACCTTTTACATGCTGACGACATGATAAAAGAATAAAGAAAGAGAGGAAAAATGATGAGATTAGCAAATGGCATTGTATTAGATAAAGACACGACTTTTGGAGAATTGAAATTCTCTGCTCTACGTCGTGAAGTGAGAATCCAAAATGAAGACGGGTCGGTTTCAGATGAAATCAAGGAACGTACCTATGACTTAAAATCCAAAGGACAAGGACGCATGATTCAAGTAAGTATTCCTGCCAGCGTGCCTTTGAAAGAGTTTGATTATAACGCACGGGTGGAACTTATCAATCCCATTGCGGACACCGTTGCTACTGCCACCTATCAAGGAGCAGATGTTGACTGGTATATCAAGGCAGACGATATTGTGCTGACAAAGGATTCTAGTTCATTCAAAGCTCAACCACAAGCAAAGAAAGAACCGACACAAGACAAATAGTCGCTAGGTAGAAAGGAGACTTTTTCGCATGAAACAGCGTGGTAAAAGGATTCGCCCATCTGGTAAAGATTTAGTCTTTCATTTTACGATAGCGTCACTCCTGCCTGTTTTCCTGCTGGTTGTCGGACTGTTTCATGTGAAGACAATCCAGCAGATCAACTGGCAGGATTTTAACCTATCACAAGCAGATAAGATTGACATTCCCTATTTAATTATCAGTTTCAGTGTCGCAATTCTTATCTGCTTGCTGGTAGCGTTTGTATTCAAACGGGTTCGCTATGATACGGTTAAACAACTTTACCACCGTCAAAAACTGGCAAAGATGATACTTGAAAACAAGTGGTATGAATCTGAACAGGTCAAAACAGAGGGTTTCTTTAAAGATAGTGCTGGTCGTACAAAGGAAAAGATAACCTACTTCCCTAAAATGTATTATCGACTTAAAAATGGCTTGATACAGATACGGGTGGAAATCACGCTGGGAAAATATCAAGACCAACTCTTACACTTGGAAAAGAAATTAGAGAGTGGCTTGTACTGTGAGCTGACGGATAAAGAGTTAAAGGATTCCTATGTGGAATATACTTTGCTCTATGACACCATAGCCAGTCGTATTTCTATTGATGAAGTAGAAGCTAAAGATGGTAAACTTCGCTTAATGAAAAACGTATGGTGGGAATATGATAAGCTCCCTCATATGTTGATTGCTGGTGGTACAGGTGGCGGTAAAACTTACTTTATACTGACACTGATTGAAGCCTTGCTTCATACAGATTCAAAACTGTATATTCTTGACCCGAAAAATGCTGATCTTGCGGACTTAGGTTCTGTGATGGCAAATGTCTACTATAGAAAAGAAGACTTGCTTTCTTGCATTGAAACATTCTATGAAGAAATGATGAAACGTAGTGAGGAAATGAAGCAGATGAAGAACTATAAGACTGGCAAAAATTATGCTTACTTAGGTCTCCCGGCACACTTCTTAATCTTTGATGAATACGTCGCTTTCATGGAAATGCTGGGAACAAAAGAAAACACCGCAGTTATGAATAAGCTGAAACAGATTGTCATGTTAGGTCGTCAAGCTGGCTTCTTTCTAATACTGGCTTGTCAACGTCCAGACGCAAAATATTTAGGCGACGGAATCCGTGATCAGTTTAATTTCAGAGTGGCTTTAGGTCGTATGTCTGAAATGGGCTATGGCATGATGTTTGGCAGTGACGTACAAAAGGATTTCTTCTTAAAGCGAATCAAAGGTCGTGGCTATGTTGATGTAGGAACAAGTGTCATATCAGAGTTTTATACTCCCCTTGTACCAAAAGGATATGATTTCTTGGAGGAAATTAAAAAGTTATCCAACAGCAGACAGTCCACGCAGGCGACGTGCGAAGCGGAAGTCGCAGGTGTGGACTGATCTTGCTGGCTGGTGTGGCAATAGCCACGCCAGCACTTAACCCCCCGTATCTAACAGGGGGGTACAAATCGACAGGAAACAGTCAAAAAAACATTAGAAAATCCTTTGGTTACAAGGGATTTACAAAATTTCAGCGTATGTCAAATGGGCTTTAAAAGTTGACATACGCCTTTTTGATTGGAGGGATTTTTACTGAATGAACAAACTTGGTTACAGCATTTAAAAGAAAAACGCTTGGCTTATGGACTATCTCAAAACCGTTTAGCTGTTGCGACTGGTATTACAAGGCAGTATCTAAGCGATATTGAAACAGGAAAAGTCAAGCCATCAGAGGATTTACAGCAGTCCCTTTGGGAAGCTCTGGAACGCTTCAATCCCGACGCTCCCCTTGAAATGCTGTTTGATTATGTAAGAATTCGCTTTCCGACAACAGACGTACAGCAGGTGGTCGAAAACATCTTACAACTGAAACTGTCCTATTTTCTTCATGAGGACTATGGTTTCTATTCTTATTCAGAGCATTATGCTTTAGGCGACATATTCGTCCTTTGCTCCCATGAACTGGACAAAGGAGTTCTGGTGGAATTGAAAGGTCGTGGGTGCAGACAATTTGAAAGCTATCTTCTGGCACAACAAAGAAGCTGGTATGAGTTCTTTATGGACGTTTTGGTGGCTGGCGGTGTGATGAAACGCCTTGACCTTGCCATTAACGATAAGACAGGGATTTTAAATATCCCTGTACTCACTGAAAAGTGCCAACAGGAAGAATGTATCTCCGTCTTCCGCAGTTTTAAAAGCTATCGCAGTGGCGAACTGGTACGCAAAGAGGAAAAGGAATGTATGGGAAACACCCTCTATATCGGTTCATTACAAAGTGAAGTTTATTTCTGTATCTATGAAAAGGACTACGAGCAGTACAAGAAAAATGATATTCCCATTGAAGACGCAGAAGTAAAAAACCGTTTTGAGATTCGATTGAAAAATGAGCGTGCCTATTATGCAGTCCGTGATTTACTCGTCTATGACAATCCAGAGCATACCGCCTTTAAAATTATCAATCGGTATATCCGTTTTGTAGATAAAGACGATTCCAAACCTCGTTCTGATTGGAAACTGAATGAAGAATGGGCTTGGTTTATTGGGAACAATCGTGAACGATTAAAACTAACCACAAAACCAGAGCCTTACTCCTTCCAAAGGACGCTGAACTGGCTATCTCATCAAGTTGCCCCGACCTTAAAGGTTGCGATTAAACTTGATGAAATCAACCAGACGCAGGTTGTAAAAGACATTCTCGACCATGCGAAACTGACAGACCGACACAAGCAGATTTTGAAGCAACAGTCAGTAAAAGAACAGGACGTGATAACAACAAAAAAATAACTCAAATACAAATTCATTGAATATAGAGAGGAGAACATTTTTATGAATTTTGGACAAAACCTTTATAACTGGTTTCTATCAAACGCTCAATCACTGGTGCTTTTAGCAATCGTTGTGATTGGCTTGTATCTTGGCTTCAAGCGTGAGTTTAGCAAACTGATTGGCTTTTTAATTATTGCGATTATTGCGGTTGGCTTAGTCTTCAACGCTGCTGGAGTAAAAGACATTTTACTAGAGCTATTCAATCGCATTATTGGTGCTTAAATAAAACCGTTCTTTTGTGGAATATAAGTGGTTTTCTTATGTTCCGCAAAGGAATGGTACACCAAACGAAGTGCGGTAGGGATTTTTGAATCTCTACAAAGAAAGGACGTGAATATATGGACGATATGCAAGTCTATATTGCGAATTTAGGCAAATACAATGAGGGCGAATTGGTCGGTGCGTGGTTTACCTTTCCCATTGACTTTGAGGAAGTCAAAGAGAAAATCGGCTTGAATGATGAATATGAGGAATACGCCATTCATGACTACGAGTTACCCTTTACGGTTGACGAATACACTTCCATTGGCGAACTCAATCGACTATGGGAAATGGTATCGGAATTACCCGAAGAATTACAATCGGAGCTATCTGCTCTGCTCACTCATTTTTCAAGCATTGAAGAACTAAGCGAACATCAAGAGGATATTATCATTCATTCCGATTGTGATGATATGTATGACGTGGCACGCTACTACATTGAAGAAACGGGTGCTTTAGGCGAAGTACCAGCTAGTCTTCAAAACTATATTGATTATCAAGCCTATGGTCGGGATTTAGACCTTTCAGGAACGTTTATCTCAACCAATCATGGGATTTTTGAAATCGTCTATTAAATCTGTCGGTACATTACTACTGGCAGATTTTCTATTTTACGGGGTGGCTCAATCAGCTACCCCTATTTTTTATGAAAGGATTGATTACATGAAGAAAATACGAAGCTATACCAGTATCTGGTCTGTGGAAAAGGTACTGTATTCTATCAATGATTTTAGACTTCCGTTTCCCATAACCTTTACGCAAATGACATGGTTTGTCGTGTCACTCTTTGCAGTGATGATACTTGGCAACTTGCCCCCTCTTTCCATGATAGAGGGAGCATTTCTCAAATACTTTGGGATTCCTGTGGCTTTCACATGGTTTATGTCTACAAAAACTTTTGATGGTAAAAAGCCTTATGGATTTTTGAAGTCTGTCATTGCTTATGCACTGCGACCAAAGCTGACCTATGCAGGAAAAAAAGTAACGCTTGGCAGAAACCAGCCACAAGAAGCCATTACAGCAGTTAGGAGTGAATTTTATGGCATATCCAATTAAATACATTGAAAACAATCTCGTCTGGAATAAAGACGGGGAATGTTATGCTTACTATGAGCTTGTTCCTTACAATTACTCATTTCTAAGTCCAGAACAGAAAATACAAGTGCATGATTCTTTCAGACAGCTTATCGCACAAAATCGTGATGGCAAAATTCATGCTTTACAAATCAGTACAGAATCCAGCATACGTTCTGCACAAGAGCGTTCCAAAAATGAAGTCACTGGCAAGCTCAAAGCGGTTGCCTATGACAAAATCGACCAACAGACAGACGCTTTAATATCCATGATTGGCGAAAATCAAGTGAACTACCGTTTCTTTATCGGCTTTAAGTTGCTTCTCAACGATCAGGAGTTTTCTATGAAAAGTCTTACCGTTGAAGCAAAAAATGCTTTGTCTGATTTTGTCTATGATGTGAACCATAAGCTGATGGGCGATTTTGTTAGTATGAGTAATGATGAAATCCTGCGTTTTCAGAAGATGGAAAAGCTCTTAGAAAATAAAATCTCTCGTCGTTTCAAAATCCGCAGGTTAGATAAGGACGACTTCGGCTATCTGATTGAACACCTTTACGGACAGACAGGCACTGCCTATGAAGAGTATGAGTACCATCTATCAAAGAAAAAGCTGGATAATGAAACGCTGATTAAATACTATGACTTGATTAAGCCTACTCGCTGTTTGGTGGAAGAAAAACAGCGATATTTGAAAATCCAGCAGGAAGATGAAACCGTCTATGTAGCTTACTTTACCATTAACAGCATTGTCGGAGAACTGGACTTCCCGTCCTCTGAAATCTTCTACTACCAGCAACAGCAATTTACATTCCCGATTGATACGTCAATGAATGTGGAAATTGTAGCGAATCGTAAAGCCCTATCTACTGTCCGCAATAAAAAGAAAGAACTGAAAGACTTGGATAACCACGCTTGGCAAAGTGATAATGAAACCAGCTCCAATGTGGCGGAAGCTCTGGAAAGTGTGAATGAGCTGGAAACCAATTTAGACCAAAGCAAGGAATCTATGTACAAGCTGTCTTATGTGGTAAGGGTATCAGCAAATGATCTTGACGAACTCAAACGTCGTTGTAATGAAGTGAAAGATTTTTATGACGATTTAAGCGTAAAACTGGTACGACCATTTGGGGATATGCTCGGCTTACATGAAGAATTTTTACCTGCCAGCAAGCGTTATATGAATGATTATATTCAATACGTGACCTCTGATTTCCTCGCTGGTTTAGGTTTTGGTGCTACTCAAATGCTGGGGGAAAATGAGGGGATTTATGTTGGCTACAGCTTAGATACTGGACGCAATGTCTATCTGAAACCTGCTCTTGCCAGTCAAGGGGTTAAGGGTTCAGTAACCAATGCGTTAGCGTCGGCTTTTGTTGGTTCGCTGGGTGGTGGTAAATCCTTTGCGAATAACCTTATCGTCTATTATGCGGTGCTTTATGGGGCACAAGCAGTGATTGTAGACCCAAAAGCAGAACGTGGCAGATGGAAAGAAACCTTGCCAGAGATTTCCCATGAAATCAATATCGTCACTCTGACTTCTGATGAGAAAAACAAAGGCTTACTTGACCCTTATGTGATTATGAAAAATCCCAAAGATTCTGAATCACTGGCTATTGATATTCTGACATTCCTTACGGGGATTTCCTCTCGTGATGGGGAACGCTTCCCAATCCTTAGAAAAGCCATTCGTGCAGTAACCAATAGTGAAGTACGAGGGTTGATGAAAGTGATTGAGGAATTACGGGTTGAGAATACGCCACTAAGTACCAGTATAGCCGACCATATCGAAAGTTTTACAGACTATGACTTTGCACATTTATTATTCAGTAATGGTTATGTGGAGCAGTCTATCAGCTTAGAAAAACAACTGAACATTATACAGGTTGCGGACTTGGTACTTCCCGACAAGGAAACTTCCTTTGAGGAATATACCACTATGGAGCTTTTATCCGTTGCTATGCTGATTGTCATTAGTACCTTTGCTTTAGACTTTATCCATACAGACCGAAGCATTTTCAAGATTGTAGATTTAGACGAAGCATGGAGCTTTTTACAGGTAGCACAAGGAAAAACACTATCTATGAAGCTGGTTCGGGCTGGTCGTGCTATGAACGCTGGGGTATATTTCGTGACCCAAAATACAGACGACCTCTTAGATGAAAAACTGAAAAATAACCTCGGCTTAAAATTTGCATTTCGTTCCACTGACCTTAACGAGATTAAAAAGACCTTAGCCTTTTTTGGTGTAGACCCAGAGGACGAAAACAATCAGAAGCGATTGCGTGATTTGGAAAACGGGCAATGCCTTATCAGTGATTTATATGGTCGTGTCGGTGTGATACAGTTCCACCCTGTATTTGAAGAACTGCTCCATGCCTTTGATACCAGACCACCTGTGCGAAAAGAGGTGTAAATGTGAAACCATCAATAGTAAACAGAATAAAATCAAACTGGACGCTGAAACGTCTAGGTAAAGTGGCAATGACAGTGGCTTTCACACTTGTGATTGCCATTTTTCTTTTAGCCATGCTGGGAACGGTGGTTCAAGCTGCGGGCTTGGTAGATGATACGGTCAATGTGGCAAATGAATACAGCCGATACCCACTTGAAAACTATCAACTGGATTTTTATGTGGATAATAGCTGGGGCTGGCTTCCGTGGAACTGGTCGGACGGGATTGGAAAACAGGTCATGTATGGACTATATGCCATTACCAATTTTATTTGGACAATCAGTTTGTATGTTTCCAATGCGACAGGTTACTTAGTACAGGAAGCCTATTCCTTAGACTTCATTTCCGCTACAGCAGATTCCATTGGTAAGAATATGCAGACCTTAGCTGGTGTGAGTGCAAACGGATTTTCAACAGAGGGTTTCTATGTTGGATTCCTCTTACTCTTGATTTTGGTTCTTGGGGTTTATGTTGCCTATACGGGACTGATAAAGAGAGAAACCACAAAGGCAATTCATGCCATTATGAATTTTGTGCTGGTGTTTATCCTATCGGCTTCCTTTATTGCCTACGCTCCCGACTACATTAAAAAAATCAATGACTTTTCATCAGACATCAGTAATGCCAGTTTATCACTTGGCACGAAGATTGTCATGCCCCATTCCGATAGTCAAGGCAAGGACAGCGTGGACTTAATCAGAGATAGCCTGTTTTCCATACAGGTTCAGCAACCGTGGCTACTGCTTCAATACAACAGTTCAGACATTGAAAGTATCGGTATTGACCGTGTGGAAAGCCTGCTCTCCACCAGCCCAGATTCCAACAATGGCGAAGACAGAGAAAAAATTGTTGCGGAAGAAATTGAAGACAGAAGCAATACCAATCTAACCATTACAAAGACCATTAACCGTTTAGGTACAGTCTTCTTCCTATTTGTCTTCAATATTGGGATTTCCATATTTGTATTCCTATTAACAGGAATCATGATTTTCTCGCAGGTACTTTTTATCATCTATGCTATGTTTCTGCCTGTGAGCTTTATTTTAAGCATGATTCCATCATTTGATGGTATGTCAAAACGAGCCATAACAAAGCTCTTTAATACCATTTTGACACGAGCTGGAATCACATTGATTATTACGACAGCATTTAGTATTTCAACCATGCTCTATACCTTATCGGCTGGTTATCCGTTCTTTTTGATTGCTTTTCTACAGATTGTGACCTTTGCAGGAATCTACTTCAAGCTGGGCGATTTAATGAGTATGTTTTCTCTACAGAGTAACGATTCTCAAAGTGTGGGAAGTCGTGTGATGAGAAAACCTCGTATGCTTATGCACGCTCACATGCACCGTCTACAGCGGAAACTTGGACGTTCCATGACTACTCTAGGGGCTGGGTCTGCCATTGTTACAGGTAAAAAAGGACAGTCGGGTTCGGGGAGTTCTGCAAGGACACAAGCAGATCACTCCCGACCAGACGGAAAGGAAAAATCAACACTTGGAAAACGTATCGGTCAAACCATCGGTACAGTAGCTGATACCAAAGACAGAATGGTAGACACTGCTAGTGGTTTGAAAGAACAGGTTAAAGATTTGCCGACCAATGCAAGATATGCAGTATATCAAGGAAAATCCAAAGTAAAAGAGAATGTCCGTGATTTAACCAGTAGTATTTCTCAAACCAAAGCGGACAGAGCCAGTGGACGCAAGGAACAGCAGGAACAAAGGCGAAAAACCATTGCGAAGCGTCGCTCTGAAATGGAACAGGTCAAACAGAAAAAACAGCCTGCTTCTTCTGTTCATGAAAGACCGACTACAAGACAAGAACAATATCATGATGAACAGACCTCAAAACAGTCTAATATTCAGACTTCATATAAGGAATCTCAACAAGCCAAACAAGAGCGTCCAGCAGTTAAGTCCGATTTTTCAAGTCCAAAAGTGGAACGCCAAGGCAATACCGTTCAAGAAAAAACCGTTCAAAAGCCAGCAACTTCAACCACTACAGCAGATAGAACTTCACAACGTCCAATCACAAAAGAACGTCCGTCTACTGTTCAAAGAGTACCACTACAAAATACAAGAAGTAGACCACCAATCAAAACCGCCACCATTAAGAAAGTCGGTAAGAAACCATGAAGTTGAAAACTTTAGTGATTGGTGGTTCTGGATTATTCTTGATGGTCTTCTCACTGCTTCTGTTTGTTGCCATTTTATTTTCAGATGAACAGGACAGCGGAATTTCCAATATTCATTATGGAGGTGTGAATGTTTCCGCAGAAGTGCTGGCTCATAAGCCTATGGTAGAAAAATATGCCAAAGAATATGGCGTTGAAGAATATGTCAACATACTTCTTGCGATTATACAGGTGGAATCGGGCGGTACTGCGGAAGATGTTATGCAGTCCTCGGAATCCCTCGGTCTTCCACCTAATTCATTGAGTACAGAAGAATCCATTAAGCAAGGTGTGAAGTATTTCAGTGAATTATTAGCCAGTAGCGAAAGGCTCAGTGTAGATTTAGAATCGGTTATCCAGTCCTACAATTATGGTGGTGGTTTCTTAGGGTATGTGGCTAATCGTGGAAATAAATATACCTTTGAACTGGCTCAAAGTTTCTCAAAAGAGTATTCAGGTGGCGAAAAAGTGTCTTACCCCAATCCCATAGCCATACCTATCAATGGGGGCTGGCGATACAACTATGGCAATATGTTTTATGTGCAACTGGTAACGCAGTATCTTGTCACAACAGAGTTTGATGATGATACGGTACAAGCCATCATGGACGAAGCACTGAAATATGAGGGCTGGCGATACGTTTACGGTGGAGCTTCCCCGACTACTTCTTTTGATTGTAGCGGACTGACACAATGGACGTATGGAAAAGCTGGAATTAACTTACCACGAACCGCACAACAGCAATATGATGTGACCCAGCATATCCCACTATCGGAAGCACAAGCTGGCGATTTGGTTTTCTTTCATTCTACCTATAACGCTGGCTCTTATATTACTCATGTTGGGATATACCTTGGCAATAACCGTATGTTTCATGCAGGCGACCCAATCGGTTATGCCGACTTAACAAGCCCCTACTGGCAACAGCATTTAGTGGGAGCAGGACGAATCAAACAATGAGAAAGGAAGATTTAATGATGAAATTTAGAAAAAATCAGAATAAAGAAAAACAGATACCAAAGGAAAAGAAACCTCGTGTCTATAAGGTCAATCCTCATAAAAAGGTTGTGATTGCCTTGTGGGTACTTTTAGGGCTTAGTTTCAGCTTTGCGATATTCAAGCACTTTACAGCTATAGATACTCATACTATTCACGAAACAACTATCATAGAAAAGGAATACGTTGATACTCATCATGTAGAAAATTTTGTAGAGAACTTTGCGAAAGTCTACTATTCATGGGAGCAATCCGATAAGTCCATTGATAATCGAATGGAAAGTCTAAAAGGCTATCTGACAGATGAACTTCAAGCTCTCAATGTTGATACAGTACGCAAAGATATTCCTGTATCGTCTTCTGTAAGAGGATTTCAGATATGGACGGTAGAGCCAACTGGCGACAATGAGTTTAATGTAACCTACAGTGTAGACCAGCTCATTACAGAGGGAGAAAATACAAAGACCGTCCACTCTGCTTATATAGTGAGTGTCTATGTAGATGGTTCTGGAAATATGGTACTGGTTAAGAATCCGACCATTACCAACATACCTAAGAAATCAAGTTATAAACCAAAAGCCATTGAAAGTGAGGGGACGGTTGATTCCATTACAACCAATGAAATCAATGAGTTTTTAACGACGTTCTTCAAGCTCTATCCTACAGCGACAGCCAGTGAACTTTCCTACTATGTGAATGACGGGATATTAAAACCAATCGGAAAAGAGTACATCTTTCAAGAACTGGTAAATCCTATTCACAATCGTAAGGATAATCAAGTCACGGTATCGCTGACAGTGGAGTATATCGACCAGCAGACCAAAGCAACGCAGGTATCTCAATTTGATTTGGTACTTGAAAAGAACGGGAGTAATTGGAAGATTGTAAAATAACAAATATTGGTACATGATTACAGATACTTTGTAATCATGTACTCTTTTTGATAAAAAATTGGAGATTCCTTGACAAATATGCTCTTACGTGCTATTATTTAAGTGACTATTTAAAAGGAGTTAATAAATATGCGGCAAGGTATTCTTAAATAAACTGTCAATTTGATAGCGGGAACAAATAATTAGATGTCCTTTTTTAGGAGGGCTTAGTTTTTTGTACCCAGTTTAAGAATACCTTTATCATGTGATTCTAAAGTATCCAGAGAATATCTGTATGCTTTGTATACCTATGGTTATGCATAAAAATCCCAGTGATAAAAGTATTTATCACTGGGATTTTTATGCCCTTTTGGGTTTTTGAATGGAGGAAAATCACATGAAAATTATTAATATTGGAGTTTTAGCTCATGTTGATGCAGGAAAAACTACCTTAACAGAAAGCTTATTATATAACAGTGGAGCGATTACAGAATTAGGAAGCGTGGACAAAGGTACAACGAGGACGGATAATACGCTTTTAGAACGTCAGAGAGGAATTACAATTCAGACAGGAATAACCTCTTTTCAGTGGGAAAATACGAAGGTGAACATCATAGACACGCCAGGACATATGGATTTCTTAGCAGAAGTATATCGTTCATTATCAGTTTTAGATGGGGCAATTCTACTGATTTCTGCAAAAGATGGCGTACAAGCACAAACTCGTATATTATTTCATGCACTTAGGAAAATGGGGATTCCCACAATCTTTTTTATCAATAAGATTGACCAAAATGGAATTGATTTATCAACGGTTTATCAGGATATTAAAGAGAAACTTTCTGCCGAAATTGTAATCAAACAGAAGGTAGAACTGTATCCTAATATGTGTGTGACGAACTTTACCGAATCTGAACAATGGGATACGGTAATAGAGGGAAACGATGACCTTTTAGAGAAATATATGTCCGGTAAATCATTAGAAGCATTGGAACTCGAACAAGAGGAAAGCATAAGATTTCATAATTGTTCCCTGTTCCCTGTTTATCACGGAAGTGCAAAAAACAATATAGGGATTGATAACCTTATAGAAGTGATTACGAATAAATTTTATTCATCAACACATCGAGGTCCGTCTGAACTTTGCGGAAATGTTTTCAAAATTGAATATACAAAAAAAAGACAACGTCTTGCATATATACGCCTTTATAGTGGAGTACTACATTTACGAGATTCGGTTAGAGTATCAGAAAAAGAAAAAATAAAAGTTACAGAAATGTATACTTCAATAAATGGTGAATTATGTAAGATTGATAGAGCTTATTCTGGAGAAATTGTTATTTTGCAAAATGAGTTTTTGAAGTTAAATAGTGTTCTTGGAGATACAAAACTATTGCCACAGAGAAAAAAGATTGAAAATCCGCACCCTCTACTACAAACAACTGTTGAACCGAGTAAACCTGAACAGAGAGAAATGTTGCTTGATGCCCTTTTGGAAATCTCAGATAGTGATCCGCTTCTACGATATTACGTGGATTCTACGACACATGAAATTATACTTTCTTTCTTAGGGAAAGTACAAATGGAAGTGATTAGTGCACTGTTGCAAGAAAAGTATCATGTGGAGATAGAACTAAAAGAGCCTACAGTCATTTATATGGAGAGACCGTTAAAAAATGCAGAATATACCATTCACATCGAAGTGCCGCCAAATCCTTTCTGGGCTTCCATTGGTTTATCTGTATCACCGCTTCCGTTGGGAAGTGGAATGCAGTATGAGAGCTCGGTTTCTCTTGGATACTTAAATCAATCATTTCAAAATGCAGTTATGGAAGGGATACGCTATGGTTGCGAACAAGGATTATATGGTTGGAATGTGACGGATTGTAAAATCTGTTTTAAGTATGGCTTATACTATAGCCCTGTTAGTACCCCAGCAGATTTTCGGATGCTTGCTCCTATTGTATTGGAACAAGTCTTAAAAAAAGCTGGAACAGAATTGTTAGAGCCATATCTTAGTTTTAAAATTTATGCGCCACAGGAATATCTTTCACGAGCATACAACGATGCTCCTAAATATTGTGCGAACATCGTAGACACTCAATTGAAAAATAATGAGGTCATTCTTAGTGGAGAAATCCCTGCTCGGTGTATTCAAGAATATCGTAGTGATTTAACTTTCTTTACAAATGGACGTAGTGTTTGTTTAACAGAGTTAAAAGGGTACCATGTTACTACCGGTGAACCTGTTTGCCAGCCCCGTCGTCCAAATAGTCGGATAGATAAAGTACGATATATGTTCAATAAAATAACTTAGTGTATTTTATGTTGTTATATAAATATGGTTTCTTGTTAAATAAGATGAAATATTTTTTAATAAAGATTTGAATTAAAGTGTAAAGGAGGAGATAGTTATTATAAACTACAAGTGGATATTGTGTCCTGTATGTGGAAATAAAACACGATTAAAGATAAGGGAAGATACTGAATTAAAAAAATTCCCCCTCTATTGTCCGAAATGCAGACAAGAAAATTTAATTGAAATAAAGCAGTTCAAAGTAACTGTGATTACAGAGCCAGACGCAAAGACGCAGAGCCGATAAAATGAGATTAATACAATCTCATTTTATCGGCTCTTTCCGTTATGTATGGATTCTTTTAATTAGTCTTCGATGTTTCTTGCTTCGTTGATACCGCTGGCTAAAGATTCCATTAAGGATAGTTCTTTGTCTGTAAAGCTATCCATGTATTTCTCTATCTGTAATCGTCGGGTGCTTTTTACCAAGTTATTAGCAGGTAAGAAAAATTCATCAACGGAAACATGAAGTAACGATACAAGGTCATAAAGAACTTGTATGCTGGGGTGTTGCCCTTTATTTTCAATATTAGTTAAGTACCGTGGGTCAATTTCAATCAATGCTCCCACTTGTTCACGAGTTAAACCTCGTTTCAATCGAGCTTCTTTAATGGCTAAACCAAAGGCTCTAAAATCATATTTATCTTCTTTTTTACGCATAGTAGACCACCTCTATACATTTTATTGTTCCTACTGAATTAAAAACAGGTATAAAAAAACGTGTTATATGGTTTATAGGTTTATATTTAATAAAAAGCACTACTAAACGCCAATAAAAAAAACCGTTATATGGTAGTGCTATTTACGCTGTTAAAATATTGTATATTACTTCCAAATGGCGGTTTGTTGGAGGTCAACGTCGCCATGAAGTACATCATATACAATAAATTTCCTTACATTGGGTTCTTGTCAAAAAAAGTCGTCTATCTGCAATAGATAAGTACGTCCACCAATGTGGTTTTATAAATCATATAGATAGAATAACAGAAGCATGTAAACAGAGAAATAAATCTGTTTATATGCTTTTTTGGCTATTCAGAACTTTTTTACAAAGTTTATTTATCAGTAATGCAACAAATCCCCCTTTCACATTGGGACTAAGAGTGAAAGGAGATAAACGAGCAAGGCTCACTTCCTTTCCTAGACAGAAAGGGGGTGAGAAACATGAAACCATCTTCTTTTCAGACCACAATAGAAAATCAGTTTGACTATATCTGTAAACGTGCTATGGAAGACGAGCGAAAGAATTATATGCTTTATCTTTCAAGGATTGCAAAGCGTGAGGTGTCCTTTTCGGATGTTGGCGATTATCTTGTTAGCCAGTTTGCGACAACAGATAACTATTCAACTGACTTTCAGATTTTTACACTCAATGGGTTATCAGTAGGCGTTGAAAATGATTTGTTGAGTGAAGCATTACGTGAGTTGCCAGACAAGAAACGTGAAATTCTACTGCTGTTTTACTTTATGGACATGAGCGATTCAGAAATTGCAGACCTGTTGAAATTGAACCGTTCTACTGTCTATCGGCATAGAACCAGTGGACTAGCCTTAATTAAAAAGTTTATGGAGGAATTTGAAGAATGAAAACACAATATCCTATGATTCCCTTTCCTCTCATTGTAAAGGCAACAGATGGCGATACCGAAGCGATTAACCAGATTCTACATCATTACAGAGGGTACATAACGAAGCGTTCCCTACGACTTATGAAAGATGAATATGGCAATCAAAGTATGGTCGTTGATGAAGTCTTACGTGGAAGAATGGAAACCAGACTGATTACAAAGATTTTGTCATTTGAAATTAAGTAATATCCTCTCTCCTTTCGTGGAAGCGTGCTAAACCATTCCACGCTTCCCGAACAGGGAGGTTTGTTATTCCACCAAAGCATATTGAGCTTTCAATGTGTTTTGATAGGCTAACGAGCCATTGTTCTTTGAAAACTGAATAAAAGTAATCGAATACGTTTCGATAAGAAAAGAGCCAACGGAACTAACCGCCATGACCTATCTTATAAAGATAGCGAGCGATTCATGTTAGTGATCCGAGAAGCAATCTTTAGCAGGATTGCCTGCAACGACATTCTTATCGTGATAATGATACTCCCATACAGTCAATAGTCCGAGCGTGATAAAACCGTCGCAGGCAATGAGTATGGCTACATGAGAACCATGCAGGGGTGGAACTCCCGTGAGCTTTGCTAAAGCTGTTCGATTGCTGGTAAAACAACTTTTATGAAATCCAAATAAGTGATTTGGAAAGGAGGATTTTATGAAGCAGACTGACATTCCTATTTGGGAACGTTATACCCTAACCATTGAAGAAGCGTCAAAATATTTTCGTATTGGCGAAAACAAGCTACGACGCTTGGCAGAGGAAAATAAAAATGCAAATTGGCTGATTATGAATGGCAATCGTATTCAGATTAAACGAAAACAATTTGAAAAAATTATAGATACATTGGACGCAATCTAGCGTCGCCAAAGGGTCTTGTATATGATAAAATAGTATTAAGTCGTATCAAGGCTCTTTCCATAAAGGAAAGGAGCAAATGCCATGTCAGAAAAAAGACGTGACAATAAAGGTCGAATCTTAAAGACTGGAGAGAGCCAACGAAAAGACGGAAGATACTTATACAAATATATAGATTCATTTGGAGAACCGCAATTTGTTTACTCGTGGAAACTTGTGGCTACAGACCGAGTACCAGCAGGAAAGCGTGATTGTATCTCACTTAGAGAGAAAATCGCAGAGTTACAGAAAGACATTCATGATGGTATTGATGTTGTAGGAAAGAAAATGACACTCTGCCAGCTTTACGCAAAACAGAACGCTCAAAGACCAAAGGTTAGAAAAAACACTGAAACTGGACGCAAATATCTTATGGATATTTTGAAGAAAGACAAGTTAGGTGTAAGAAGTATTGACAGTATTAAGCCATCAGACGCTAAAGAATGGGCTATTAGAATGAGTGAAAATGGTTATGCTTATCAAACCATCAATAACTACAAACGTTCTTTAAAGGCTTCATTCTATATTGCTATACAAGATGATTGTGTTCGGAAGAATCCATTTGACTTTCAACTGAAAGCAGTTCTTGATGATGATACTGTCCCTAAGACCGTACTAACAGAAGAACAGGAAGAAAAACTGTTAGCCTTTGCAAAAGCTGATAAAACCTACAGCAAAAATTATGATGAAATTCTGATACTCTTAAAAACAGGTCTTCGTATTTCAGAGTTTGGTGGTTTGACACTTCCAGATTTAGATTTTGAGAATCGTCTTGTCAATATAGACCATCAGCTATTGAGAGATACTGAAATTGGGTACTACATTGAAACACCAAAGACCAAAAGTGGCGAACGTCAAGTTCCTATGGTTGAAGAAGCCTATCAAGCATTTAAGCGAGTGTTAGCGAATCGAAAGAATGATAAGCGTGTTGAGATTGATGGATATAGTGATTTCCTCTTTCTTAATAGAAAGAACTATCCAAAAGTGGCAAGTGATTACAACGGCATGATGAAAGGTCTTGTTAAGAAATACAATAAGTATAACGAGGATAAATTGCCACACATCACTCCACATAGTTTGCGACATACATTCTGTACCAACTATGCAAATGCAGGAATGAATCCAAAGGCATTACAGTACATTATGGGACATGCTAATATAGCCATGACGCTGAACTATTACGCACATGCAACATTCGATTCTGCAATGGCAGAAATGAAACGCTTGAATAAAGAGAAGCAACAGGAGCGTCTTGTTGCTTAGTAGTACAAATGAATTTACTACTTATTTACCACTTCTGACAGCTAAGACATGAGGAAATATGCAAAGAAACGTGAAGTATCTTCCTACAGTAAAAATACTCGAAAGCACATAGAATAAGGCTTTACGAGCATTTAAGAAAATATAAAAAGATAATTAGAAATTTATACTTTGTTTGTATGTAAAATTATCTATAAGTTAATAGATGCTTAACGCTTGCTACCTTAATTATTCTTTTGTAGCAAGCACAGTAAGTGTACGGACACTTACGAAAAAATTGATGAAGCAGCCCTCTGGGATCTGCTTCTTTTTTTATCAATTTTTTAACTTGTTAGGGTGTACCCTAAGACCCCGAAATACATTCAAAGGAGGATTTACCTATGGCAAATAGAACACGAAATGAAAGACTTGAAATTAAATTAACTGAAGAAGAAAAGGCTCTTTTTGAGGAGAAAAGAAAACTTGCGAAATGCAAAAATATGAGCCATTTCATTCGCAAGTGCGTTTTAGAAAAGGAAATATATCAAGTGGATTTAGAACCCTTTAGAGATTTACAAGGCTTGCTTTCCAATGCTACAAACAACATCAATCAGATTGCAAAGCGTGTAAATTCTACCGGAATAATCTACAAAGACGATATAAACGATATGAAAAAGCAGATTGAATATTTCTCAAAAGAGTTGTGGCAAATACATTCTCTGCTTCTTAACAGAACTTCCGGAGGTGATTAAATTTTATGGCTATTACAAAAATACATCCTATAAAATCAACACTTAATCTCGCCATTTCATATATTGTTAATGGAGAAAAAACGGACGAGCAAATCTTAGTAAGCACTCATAAATGCCATCAGGAAACTGCTCATACTCAATTTTTAAGAACACGAAATGATGCGGGAACAAACGGAACTGTTCTTGCAAGACACCTCATTCAATCCTTTTTACCCGGAGAAGCAAGTCCTGAAATGGCACATCAGATCGGTCTTGAACTATGTAAAAAGATATTAAAGGATGAGTACGAATTTGTCTTATCTACCCATATAGATAAAGGGCATATCCACAATCACATCATATTCAATAATGTCAATATGGTTACTGGTAAGTGCTATCAATCCAACAAAAGAAGTTACCACCAAATCAGGTATCAGAGCGATAAGTTATGTAAAGAAAATAACCTATCTGTGATTGATGAGTTCTACGAGAGCTATAAGAGAAAGTACAAAACAAATGGAAAGTCATGGTATGAAAATGAGCAATCTAAGAAAGGTACTTCTTGGAAAAGCAGGCTTCAATTTGATATTGATCGTCTGATAAAACAGTCTAAGGATTGGGAAGAATTCCTAAAGAAGATGGCTGAACTTGGTTATGAAATAAAACATGGCAAACACATTGCCTTTAAGCCAAAAGATAAGCAGAGATTTACACGGGCTAAGACGATTGGTGAAGATTATACCGAAGAAAGATTAAAAGAGCGTATTACAGAAAATCAATCTATTAAAGCCCCACCTGTCAAAAAACGAATCGGAAATATCATCAATATGAGTACCAATGCCAAAGTGAAAGAGAGCAAAGGCTATGAATATTGGGCAACAAAACATAACTTAAATACAATGGCTGAGTCAGTTGTTTTCATCAGGGAACATGGCATTAAATCCGTTAAGCAGCTTGATGAATACATTAGGAAAAGTGCTGAAGAAAGACAAGGTTTACAAGATAAAATCAAAGAAATTGATAAGGAAATGCAGCTACTTTCTGATACGATGGAACAAGTTCATACCGTTAAAAAGTATCGAGCCTATTACAAGGAATATAAGGCAAATCCATCGGACAAGGCATTTTATGAAGAATACAAATCGCAAATCACGCTCTATGAAACTGCTCTTTCCAAGCTGAAAAGCTCCTATTCTAAACTTCCAAATTCAAAGAATATTTTAGATAGACTTGATAAACTGCAAGAAAAAAAGAATATCCTCATGAAAGAGTATTCTTCCTCAAAATCTACTATGGACGAGCTTTATCAAATACGAAAGAACTATGGAATTTACATGGGCAAGGAGATGGAGAGATAGTGTTCTCTCCTCTTTTTAAATTCCTAAATTTATTTTCATAACTATTTTTTACGAACTCTCATTTTCTTTAGTATTCTATATGAAATAAAACAGCAACCAATATTTACGATTATGCTAATCAGCAATTCCATAACCGGTGTTTTATATAGTCCCGATAAAACGAATACAGATGATATTGGATATATGGCCCTTACAACTTCCTTTGAGGCAAAGAAAATTCCTATAAAGGAGTATATTTCAGCGATAATCAGAGCTATCCAGTAGCTTCTTTTTACAAGTCCAATAAATGCAATAATTGGAGATATTGCCATAAAAACACCTATTCCAGTTAATACATATACAGCAAAATAATGAACTACTTCACTCATGTTTACCGCATTTAAATGCAATACCGCTTCTACAATTAAAGATACCATAAACAATATTAGATAAACAAAAATGCTACCTAACAGAGTAATTATCATTTTTGCAGTAATCATATTCCTCTCATCTATCGGTATTAGCTTCAATGATTTGAGTACATCTTCTTGTTCTTCACGGCAAATAATATATCCTCCAAACAACGCTATCAAACTTGGCAATACATAATATGTTGTTAAAGACTGCACCTGTAAAATATACCACAAATGTATCTATATACTTTTTGTCACCAAATGAAAATTGTCCTTGAAGAAACACAACCCCTAACGTCATTATGAGTGCGAATACAAGCAAAAAAATCAATTTTGATCTGTGAAGTTTTTTATATAATACAAGCGTCTTCATTATGATAGTACCCTCTTTACTGGACAAACCAGTAAGGAGGGTACATATCAAATGCTCACAGCCTTTTTCTTATATACTCTTGAAAGTATTATCTGAGTTTTCATTTATTGTTTTAAAACCACTTTTTATTGCAAATAAAACTCCTACAATCATAAATACAAATACTACTATTAGAGGGATATAATTCATATTTGTTATCAGACCTTTTATCGCAAATCCTAATTCATAGTCACTTCTATAGGCTCTCAATGCAATTCCAATAATGAACATAAAGATATAGGCTAAGAAAATATTTTTAAACAATATTTTTCCTTCTCCAAAGACCATCTTTTCCATTTGTTTTTCTGTCATGCCAGTGGTGGATAGGAGTTTAAAATCATTGGCTCTCGCTCTAAGGTTTCCCTTAAAACTATTATAGGCATTGGAAAGAGCAATCGTTATAAGAATGATTTGGATAGCTAGATTTAGAAGTCTTTCATTCCTTATTACTTCTTTATCCATAGCCGCTTTTAGAATTTCTGTGGAAGTTCCATGGTCAGATTTTGGGACATAGGTCGAAATTACTTTTTCCGCATCTTCAAATACTTTTTCTTTATTATTATCGGCTTTGATTTTTACAAAGTAGTAATAAACTGGGTTGCCTTCATCTATTCCATATTCATCAATAAATTTTTTCATAGAACTTTCACTTGTAAAGATAGATATTTGATTGTCATTATAAGCTTCTAGATTATAAGGCATTTCATCAATACTTGAATCTATTTTTATAGGCATGGACTTACCATTTGCATTATATTTTAAAGTTACTTTTCCTGTATCCTTATCAGAAATTTTTACATATTCATTAAAAGTATAAGGACTTCCACTATCTTTTGGAATTTTATTTAGTAGTAAATACTTTGCATCCGAAATATTATTTTCTTTTAAAAGTTTTTCGAAATCCTCATCTGTTAAGGCATATATATTGGAATATAATTTATCTTCCGGTATTTTACCGCTATTTAAAGCTTCATTTAAATCTTTAGAAATAAAGTCCTTATTATCACCAAGGTAAAATTTTGTATCAACTCTTTGGTATACATGCAATTGGTCTATGCCTTCAACTTCTTCTATATCATGAACAAAGTTTTTATCCAAAAAATCACCTATATAAATACTAGAGTCAAAATTGTAAGGACTTTGGTAGTTATTATATTTTTCCTCTAAACTTCCATATGCCCGACTTACTAAAACATTAGTCAGTACCAAGGCAGACAGAGCCATGGAAATTACAATAATTCGATAGGTTGAGCGATAAGACCTGTAATAATCTTTTGCTAAAGTCTTTTCTATAGATCCATTTATTTTTGATTTTCCTAATTTAATATTTTTTTCTGTAATACCATTTAAACCTTCGATAACATTTATCTTCGCACTTTTCTTGGCAGGGATCAATGCTGAAAAATAAACCATTATCAAGGATAACAAAATAATTATTAAAATAGATATAGGGCTTGGAAATATGAAATGGAAATCCATAGATTTTACACTTTGACCTAAAATATTTGATATGTTTTGATAAGATTTTGTATTATTAAGCCACATCAAATATAAGAGCAGATTTGCAGAAGCCAAAGATAAGATTGTTCCCAAGGCTATTGGTAAGGTTGAAAGTTTAAATGCTTTCTTTCGAATTAATTGCTTTACCTGCTTATCTGTCATCCCAGTGCTTTTTAATAGAGCAATTTCCTTTAAATCCCTATTGTTCCATACATTAAAAGCCCCATAAATGATAAATGCAAAAAGTAGACAAAGAAAGAAGGCTGCTCCATATTGTTCTAAAGCTGAGTTTACAACACTTTTTGGTGGAATGATTCCTTTTGGATAGACCATTTTATATTCTAAGATATCTTTATTATAAAATAATCTACCAATATCTAGGGCATGGTTCTCATCAATATTCATTTCTGATAAAATTTCCCTAGTCTTTGTATAGGTATCTCTTATATTTTTATACCAAATTTCTGCTTCGGTACCAACATTTTTTTCAAACAAGACTTTTTTATCATCACTTTTAGATAAACCTACAAGCATAGCCTCTTCAAATGAATAGCTAAAATCTTCATAAGTACCAACTATTTTATAAGTTTTATCACGAACAGTTATTTCAGAACCCAAATCATATTCTTTATTTTTTATCAAAAATATCTCTGGAACTAAAAGTTCATTTGCTTTTTCTGGCTTTTTTCCTTCCTTAATATCATAACGTAAAAGGCTTGCAGGATCTCCATTTTCATATATAACTGCATTTAAGTCTGTTTTTATTACTTTATTGAAAGAAACTTTTTCTATATCTTTATCGTTTTTTAATTTATCATAAAAACCTTGGTCAATTCCACTTATATTCACATGATAATCTCCAAAAGTTTTCTTTACATACTCATACTTGTCAGTTTTTAACGAGTTGAAGATAAAAATTACAGTTCCTAGTAAAATTACTGCCAAAAGTATGGAAATTTTAATAGCAAAACTGTCTTTCTTATTATTTTTTACAGCTCCATCAGCTAGGTCATTAATAATTTTCATAAGTTTCATCTCCTAAGAAATTTAACCTACCATCTACCATTCTATAGACCTTATCACAAGAATTTGCTACTTTTTCATCATGAGTTATTATCATAATTGTAGAATTTAATCTCTTATTTACAAGTCTGAAAAGTCCTGTAATTTCTTCAGAATTTTTTCTATCGAGATTTCCTGTAGGTTCATCTGCTAGAATGATGGCAGGTCTTGTAATCAAACTTCTGGCAATGGCAACTCTTTGTTGCTCGCCACCTGATAATTGTTTTGGATACCTATCAAGCTTTCCTTCTATTCCTAGTATCGATAAAATTTCCTTTAAATATTCTTCATCTGCCTTTTTATTGTCTAACAAAAGAGGAAGTAAAATATTTTTTCGAACGTTGATGTTTGGAATCAAATTAAAAAATTGATATACAACGCCAATATTTCTTCTGCGGAATACTGTCATTTCATCTTTGTTAAACTTGGTAATATTTTTATCTTGAATAAATATATCACCACTTGTTGGTTTATCAACTCCTGCTAATAGATGAAGCAAGGTAGACTTTCCTGACCCGCTATCTCCAATAATGGCGACAAGATCTCCTTTTTCTAGTTCAAAATTCACATTTGATAGAGCGTGTACTTCTACTCCACTATTGTAAGTTTTTGTTAAATCTACTGTTTTTACAATATTCATATTTAGTCCTCCTTATCTTTCTTAGATTATATTAGACTTAAGTGACTGGAAAGTGACTAGAAAAAAAATGACTGTGCTTTATTTACACAGCCATAATTAAATCAGTTATAAAATCTCATTTCAAAGGAATTTGATTTCTTCCCCTTATGATATAAAAGCTCTCCATTTTGTCTTTCCATAACAGATTTTGCCATTGGAAGTCCAATCCCATAACCTTTTGAATTTGGATCCAGCTTATAAAAACGCCTAAAAGCTTTTTCTAACATTTCTCTATCTAAACCTTTAGAAAAATCTTCCACAAATATACTCTTATATAAGTTCGTTTCTTTTAAGTGAATTTCTATATGCCTATCTTCTGTTGCTTCTAGACCATTTTTCATCACATTAAATGCTGCTTCATAGGTCCATTTCTTATCGCATATAAGATAAAAGTCTTCTCCATCAAGAGGAATTTCAACATTATCATTAATAAAATAATCTTTTAGCTTTTGTGTGATGTCTTCAATTAATCCTCGAGCTGAAATACTATCTTTTGTCATTTCTATTGTCCCAGAATCAAGGGCTGCAAGTTTTAATAAAATGTCAGATAAGTTGTGGAGTCTAAGTAAATTATCTCTGAGTCTTTCTATATATTCTTCGGAAAAGTTGTCATTTTCGTCTTCTAATAAGTCTAACAATAATAGTAATCCAGTCAACGGAGTTTTTATCTGATGGGCAATATCTTCCGTATATTCCCTTAAAGTTTCCTTATTTTTCTCAGCATTCTCAGCAATCCTCTTGTTTTCTATAATAGTTTTAATAATCTCATCTCTGAGTTTGCCAAATTCATCGTCAATAATTTCATAATTATCAGAGTTTATATCAAGTGAATGTAGGAGGCTGAATATATTGTTGATCTTATACTCAAGAGCTTTTTCTTTTTTCTTTTCAATTTTTGAAATAACTATAAACAGAATTATATTTATAGCTAGAAAGCCAATAAGTGTTAGAATATCAAATCTTGGATTGAGATAAACTACAAACAAAGACATTATCAAATTTAAAATTAAGACAAGTAAAATATTTTTGTTTTTATTCATTGTCCCACCTATATCCTATCCCTCTAAGAGTTTTTATATGACTGCCATAATCTCCAAGTTTAGATCTGAGTCTTTTTATGGTGACAGTTAGGGTATTGTCATTTACTTCATAAAAATCATAACCCCAAACATAATCTAAAATTCGCTCTCTTAGTAGATTTATATTTTGGTTTTCTAAAAGCATTTCCAATATAGCAAACTCTTTTAAGTTAAGGTCTAAATCTTTTCCATCTATCGAAGCTTGTTTTGAAATGAGATCTAAAGATAAATTTTCAAAAGTTAGCTCGTCAACCTTTTTTATTTTTCTACTAAACACATTGTCTATTCTCGCCTTCAGGACAGGAAGAGAAAAAGGTTTTGTAATATAGTCATCTGCTCCTTGAGAAAGACCTTTGATAACATACTCGTCTTCATCTTTTACAGTAAGCATTATTACAGGAAGGTCAGAAAATTCTCTCAGCCACTTCAAAAAATTAAAACCTGAACCATCAGGAAGATTAGCATCAAGTAGAACTAAGTTAAAATCATTAAAATTAAGCTTCTCTGTCTGAGAAAGATTGTTATAAATAATAGTTTCAATATTATGCTTGTTTAAGTAAGTTTTAACAGCAAAAGAAATTGTGCTGTCGTCTTCAATCATTAGTATTTTCAATTCTATACTCCTTTCTGAGATATCACATTTAAAATAACTACAAATTCTGCCAAAGAGACTTTCTAAATCAGCTATTTACATTGCAAACTCTACAGTAAAAACAGTTTTTATATTTGGCACACTACTTACGCTTATTTTAGCATTATTTACTCGCAGTAATTCTTTGGAGATTGATAATCCAAGTCCTGAACCTTTTGTTAATCTTGAACTATCTGCCTGATACATTCTGTCAAATATATACAGAATATCCATCTGTGCTTAAACATTTTTTAATTAAATTACATAATGCAATATCATCATCTATAATTATTATCTCTCTCATATCTCATACCTCCATAATACCTATTCAACATAGTCATCATCAAAGGAAAATACATCATTTGATATACAATCTAAAGTCTAAAGGTTCTTTATAAAAATTAAAACTTATTTATATTATTCGTCCTATTCAATGAAATTAGTTCACCAAAATCTGTATCCAGTTCAATACAAATTCTATAGAGAATTTCCATGCTGACAAATTCACCTTTTCCCATTTTAGCTATCGTTGCAGGAGCTATACCAACTTTTTCCTGTAGGTCTCTTTTTTTCATATTTTTATCTATTAAAAGTTTCCACAGCCCATTATAGTTTATTTTCATATTACCATCCTTAATATTCATATAGTTGAACTTTTATTTCTTTAATTATATCATAATTTCACCAAATAAAAAAGAGTCGGTGCAGCCCTAAGACCACACCGACCATAAATTTATCTCTCAGCTTCTTTGCTTACTTCTTTCTTTTCTTTCGGCTTTTCCTTATCTTCAGCCTGATATTTTTTGATAGCCCCAAGTACAGATTCTTTCTTTTCTTCTTGTCCTTTCATTTGTTCCTTTGCCTTTAACAGCTTTGAAGAAAGTATCCTGATATTGCTATGCTCTTTACCGTTATCATCAATGGAGGTTCTGATTTGTCCAAAGAGCTTAACAAAATCTCCCTGCTTAAAGTCCTTTGGAATATCACTCTTTTCTCCATAAGCGGAGCAATTATGATATACTTTGTTACCCTCATCGTCTTTGGATACAACGGAAAAGTTCGCTACCTTAAAAGCTTCTCCGTTCTTATTTTCCCTTTCTAATACATCAACCTCTCCAACGATATTTCCAACAATATTGATAAGATTATCCTTTTCTTCCTGAGCATAAGGCAGGTCTTTTATCTGTCCCTGTTCTCTTAAATCCTCAATCATATAGTCAAATTCTTCATGTAGCAAATTAAGGCTGTCATTGTCCATATAAGCGTCATAGAGCTTATCTAAAGCACTTTCATCATTGATACCTTTTTCCATGCTTATAATCGCCTTTACAAAGTCCTTATGATTATCATTTACCATATCTTCTATTTGATTTCTCATTGTTTTGTAATCCATGTTTTTATCTCCTTTCATGGCAAAAGGGAGGTTTCCCTCCCCTTATCTTAAAAATTCCTGTTCTTTTGTTTTTTGCTTTTCTTCTGTTTTACTTTCATTTTGATAGGCTCTTATCTGTCCTAAAATAGATGGCTTATCACCTGATTTTTGTGTGGTTTCTTCTTTACTATGAAGATTGTCCTCCACATCATAAGTTGACTCAAAATAATCACTGTCCTTAAAGTCATTGTCATATCTATCAGGAATACCGTCATTATCGAGGTCTTTAGAAAGTGGATCATAGAAGTTGCCTTCATCGTCAATATCAAGACCCGTTGCTGCTCTTAAATCTTCTGAATCAACATAAACCAAATCGTTAAAAGAGGACATTTCTATTTCATTTTTCATATTCCTTAGAGCTTCATTTTCTCCCTTGTTTTCATAGTCGAAGCTCTCTGTTTTGATAGGCATATCATCAATATACTGTGTCCATGTTTTAGCTTCTAAATTAAGCTCATACTGAATACCGTGTCTTTCGTCAGGTGTATTGGTATAGGCGATGCCGATGTGCTTTAAGTCAGGATATAGAGTATTAAATTCATCATAACTATGGTTTTCTTCATATTCTCTGTTGCAAAAGTTTATGATAGCTCTTTTTACATCTTCCACAAGAGGATTGTCATTTCTCTTTTCTTCCACTTCTCCCATATCAAGGAGCTTATTTAACTCTGCCAAGCGAAGCACTTTTGATTTTAACTCATCTGCCTTTTCAAAAGGCTTTTTTAGCTCCTCTTTGGCATTTTCAAGCTGTTCCTTTGTACTGATAAGTTTTTCTTCAAGCCTATTTAATTTCTCGGGCATTTTCTCAAGAGCGTTATCCAGTCTTGTAATATTCCCGTCCGCACTTGTTCCAAGCTCTCCTGAATGCTTTGCAGCACCATTTAGGCTAAAGTTATGTTCATTGGTAAAGAAGTTATAACTTACCTCTAAATCCATATTCCTATACTTTCCTATAACCTTGCTTTCATTGATTTTCACTTTAGAAATAGCTTCAAGAAGTCTTTCTCCGGCTAATTTCTTATCGGTAATTTTTTCTCCTGCAATGGTAATGGAAGTAAACTTTTCCTCGCCTTCCGCTTTAGGTTCTACATCAGATATATCTTTTTTGACAGCTTCAATGAGCTTTTCCGTTCTTGTGATTTCTTCAGGATAGTTTTTCGCCACTTTATCCTCTAATCTGTAACGATTAGACTTATAGTTTGCTTCAAGCATTTTTAGTTTTGTAACTTCGTTGTCCAAATCCATCTTTTCTTTAATCTTAGGATCGCCAGTGGCAAGGGCTTTAATCTCTGCATAGTTAAGAGAGCTTTCGTCCACATCTTCCGCAACTCTGACAGGTGTTTTACTTGTCATAATCTGAGAAATGAACTTCTGCTTATTTTCTATCGTCTGCCATAAGTAGCTGTCAAAGGTATTCTCTGTAACATAACGATAGATATTCACTTTCTCATTTTCATTGCCCTGTCTTACAATTCTACCTGCACGCTGTTCAAGGTCAGCAGGACGCCAAGGCACATCGAGGTCATGCAAAGCAATCAACTTATTTTGCACATTCGTTCCGGCTCCCATCTTCTGTGTTGAACCCATTAAGATACGAACTTCGCCTTTTCTTACTTTCGCAAAGAGTTCATCTTTCTGTTTGTCTGAATTTGCTTCATGGATAAAAGCGATTTCTTCTTTCGGTATTCCCATAGCTACGAGCTTTTCTCTAATATCATCATAGATGTTAAATTCTCCATCTCCTTTTGGAGTGGACATATCAGAAAAAAGTAGCTGTGTTGACCTGTTTTCTTTTGTCTTATCCCAAATGGCAAAGACATTCTTTACGCATACATTGACCTTGCTATCAGGATTATCAGGAAGAAGTGGATTGATTAAACGCTGATCTAAGGCAAGTTTCTTACCATCATTGGTAATCTTAAGCATATTATCAACATCTGGCACTACAACTCTATTTCTGACATCATCTGCTCTTTTAGAAAGGCTCTTTAGAATTTCCTTTTGTTCTTCAGAAGGCTCTGTTTTAATAACCTCGTAGTTAGCTTCAGGTGTAGGAAGATTAAGCATATCCGCAGTCTGAATATCAGCAACTTCCTTAAACATAGACATAAGCTCAGGCAAATTATAGAACTTTGAAAATCTCGTTTTCACCCTATATCCTGTACCTTCAGGCGATAATTCAAAGGAGGATTGTGTTTCTCCAAAAGTGGAAGCCCATGAGTCAAAATGCTCCAGTCCATTCTTTTTAAGACTCTCATACTGAAGATACCTTTGCATGGTATAAAGCTCTGTCATAGAGTTACTTACAGGCGTTCCTGTGGCAAAGACCACGCCTTTGCCGCCTGTCATTTCGTCCATATATCTGCATTTCATAAACATATCGGAGGACTTAAAGGCTTCTGACTGCCCGATACCTGCAACATTACGCATTTTGGTATAGAGATAAAGGTTCTTAAAGCCATGTGCCTCGTCAACAAAGAGCTTATCAACTCCTAATTCCTCAAAGGTAATCACATCGTCTTTCTTAAAATCATCATTTAATTTTTCAAGCCTTGTTTCCAGTTTTTTCTTTGTCTTTTCGAGCTGTTTCACAGTAAAGTTCTGATTTCTGTCATGCTTGTATTCTTCTACATAGTTTACGATTTCATCAATCTGATCTTGAATATGCTTTTCCTGATATTCCTTACTCATAGGAATTTTTTCAAACTGCGTATGTCCGATAACAACCGCATCGTATTCCCCTGTAGCAATCTTGCCTATAAACCTCTTTCTGTTTTTCGGCTCAAAGTCTTTCTTATCAGCCACCATAATATTCGCTGACGGATATAGCTGCATAAACTCACGACCGATTTGCCCTGTTAAGTGATTTGGGACAACAAACAAGGACTTACTGCACATTCCAAGCCTTTTACTCTCCATTGCAGAAGCTACCATTTCAAAGGTCTTTCCACTGCCTACTACATGGGCAAGCAAGGTGTTTCCTCCATAAAGGCTTCTTGCTATAGCATTTCTTTGATGAGGTCTTAAGTCAATCTCCGTATTCATTCCCTCAAAGGAAAGATTGCTTCCGTCATATTCTCTGTTACGGATAGAGTTAAAACGCTCATTATACAGCTTTACAAGACGGCTTCTTCTTTCCTGATCGTTAAATATCCAGTTCTTAAATTCTTCTTTTAATAACTCCTGCTTTTGTCCTGCAAGCATGGTTTCTTTTTTATTTAAGACAGAAGTTTTAGAGCCGTCCGGATTTACAATTTGGTCAAATACCTTTGTTTCTTTAAGGTTTAAGGCATCTTCAATCAGCTTATAGGCATTTACCCTCGATGTACCAAAGGTCATTTCAGCAAGTTCATTTCCTCTGTCCTTGCTTTTTCCTTCTACATTCCATTCGCTTGTAAGGTTGGAAAATTTTACCTTAATATCCCATCTTGCATATCCCGGAGTTTTTAACGTTTCAAAAATAAATTTCTCAATATCTTTAATCGGTATCCAAGTTGCACCAAGACGCACATTGATTTCACTTGCTTCTAATTCCTTTGGAAGAACTTTTGTAAGCTCTGCTTTTTGGTATTCCAAACGGTTCATTTCATAGCTTATCAGCTCTTTTTCTTTTCCATTTTCTTCATAGCCAAGATGAGGGAGTTCTCTTTCCGTTTGTCTGAGCTTTGATAAGTAACTGTCTACTATGGCAATCTTATCCCTTATATTCCCACTTAAATATTCATCCTTTGTTACATAGCCATATTTGTAGGAGTTGCTGCCATTTGCACAAGCAAAAGGTAAATCCCCATCCTCCAAGTTAAATGAAAGCGGTCTGTAAAAGTTTTGTTCCTCTCTAATATTTAAGTAGATTTCCCCTCGAAGCTCCTCAATTAAAGTCGGTCTGTCTTTTCCTGTAAGACTTCCCATATAGTCAAAGTCCACATATCCTTTTTCAGACACCGATAAGACAAGGGCTTCTAAAGAAGTATCCACATGGTCTATAACTTTAGCCTTTGTAATAGTTCTTTTGGAGAAAATATCTCCCTTTGCCTTGAAATTTTCTTCTTCATCAAGGATTTCTATGGAGGAAACAAGAGGGAAGTTGCTATCCTCTTTCAAGGCTCTGGTATTACTTAGGTTATTTACAAAGCCATGTTTCTTTGAAAAGTTATCATAAACTTCGTTTAATCTTTTTTGAGAAGCCTTGATTTCTTCTTCGCTGAAATCTTCCTTCTGCTTGTAAATCACATCTTTTAAGGCAGCATTCAGTTCAAGGTAATCCTTGATTTTTTCTTTATTCTTGTCTGATACTTCCTTTTTGATAAAGAGTGAGTTTTCTCTATAATAAACTTCATCATCAATTAAGGTGTATGAGAAGTTCTTTACATCATCGGTTGCAGGGATAGAAGTTATTTCATCATCAAGTAGCTCTATTTCTTCATACTTTGCATCTTTTGAAATTCTTTCTCCCGCAATCTCGATACGATCCTTTAACGAAGCCATATTGTTCTCTTGCCCTAAAAAGGCTATCGGCTCACAAGTTAGAGTTTTCCCAAATCTACCACTTACTTCACGCATAGAACCAAGCACTTGTTCAGGATGATTCACAAAATATTTGTTATATACAAGCCCGTTTTCATCTTCCGCAAGATGTATCCAATCTTCCTCTCGCTCAAGTACGCTATCTCTTTTCTTTAAGAAGATAATATCTGAAGTAACTTCTGTGCCGGCTACGCCCTTAAAGGTATCGTTTGGAAGCCTTATTGCTCCTAAAAATTCGGCTCTTGCTGCGAGATACCTTCTAACACTTTCGTCTTTTTTATCCATCGTTCCTGAAGATGTGATAAAGGCGATAACGCCACCATTTCTAACCTTATCAATGGATTTTGCAAAGAAGTAGTCGTGAATAAGAAAGTTATTACGATTGTATTCCCTGTCATTTACCTTATACTCTCCAAATGGAACATTTCCGATTGCGATATCAAAGAAGTTGTTGGAAAATCCCGTTTCTTCAAGTCCCTTAACCTGTATATCACTTTCAGGGTATAGCAGCTTTCCAATACGCCCGCTTACCGAATCAAGTTCCACACCATAAAATTTTGACTTATTCATTTCATCAGGTAGATTACCGATAAAGTTCCCAACACCCATTGACGGTTCAAGGATATTGCCCTGTTTAAATCCCATACCTGAAAGTGTCTTATATACGCCATCAATAACGGTTTTCGGTGTGTAAAAGCTCGTTAAGGTTGATTCTCTTGCAGCTTCATATTCTGATGACGATAGATTTTCCTTTAAGAAAGCTCTTGCCTCTTTCCACTGTCCATCCTTACTTTCATCAAAGACATCAGCAAGTCCACCCCAACCAACATATTTCGCTAAAACTTCCTGAGCTGTAATATCAAGCTCTCGTTCTCCGCTTCCCACTCTGTTAAGCATAGAGATTGCTTCAAGATTATTGTTTAACCTCTCACTTGGAGATAACTTTGAAGGAAGCGTTTCTTCTGTAATCTTGAAATTGTGAGCCTGATTTTTCTTTATCTCTGCTTCCTCAAAAGTCTTTTCGGATTTTATATAAGTCAGATTTTCAAAGATTTTATCAAGCTCACTTTCCTTACGATAAGGAATTACATCGGAGCCTGTAATCATACCTCCAAGATATTCGGTATTATCCTTAACCGTTACTGTGTTTAGGTTATTTCCCATATCATCAAATCTTGTGATGGTATAGTCTTTTCCCTTATACTTCACTTCATCGCCGATGATAAATTCAGGTCTTTCAAGACTTACTTGTCTTAATAAATCCTCATTATCCGTAAAGGATACAATCGGTATTTGATGATTACCTTGCCTTACAGGATCAAGCCACAAATCATTTCTTCCTGTGATTTGATTTTTAGAAATCTCCCTTACTTTGTACTCCTCATGATTAAAATAGATGGTATCGCCTTCTTTAACTGCAAACTCATCTAAAGGGCTGTCCTCTTTTTCGTTAAGCTCTACTTCTTCTTTTTCCTTTAGATAATCTAATAAGGTAGCCTGAAAAGGTTCTGCCTGTATGCTTTCTTCTACTTCTTCAGGTGCTTCAAGCTCTGCAATATTGTCCTCAAAGCTAAGTTCTCCGTTAAAGACATGCTGAAGCTCCTGCTCATCCATCTGCTTTTTAAGTTCACTGTCTTTAAGTTCTCTAAAGGTCTTTGGAAAATCCTCTAAAACAAGTCTTTGGGCATTTAATTCCTTTAGCTCCTCAAGATTAAAATATCCCCATTCAGGTTCAATTCCTAAAACAAGTCCAAAAGCGTCTTTGCTTTCTCTATCGTACTCCGTCATATACCAAGTCCAGTTGCTTCTAAATGGAATGATATATGCTGCATGAACCTGTTTGTCTGCTAAAGCTACATCTTCCTGTGCATAAAGTTCAGGAACTTTCTCAAGCATTTCATCAGTCATTAGATTATTTGGATCATCTTTAGAATAATAACTTGGCTCTTTTTGTTCTTCTATCTCATCCTTTCTTTCAATGTCCTTTTCTTCAAGATAAAGATTCTTAGAAAGCAGTTCATCTATATGCTTTGCTACATTTGACCATGTAAGAAAAACATCGTTACAATGATTCTTCTGTAATTTAAGTCCCTTTGCATCATGCCATTCATCACTTCCCATTGCCCCTGAAACAGCATGAGAACCTCCACCAATTCCATACTCGTCTTTTATGAAATTTGCTTTTTCCTGAAGCGTATGGTTTTCTTTAAAATACTTTGTAATTCTTTCTTTCCCTTGATCAAAGCCGCTTCCTCTTGAAATCGTAGCAAGGACTTCATCTTCTGTAATAAAGCCATGTACCTTTGGAAGTTCGGTTAAGTTAGAGATATATTCCTTTCTCGGAATTGCAAGCTCCTCTAATCTCTGGTAAAGGCTATCTACCTTGTGATAATGAAACCTTAGTACATCTTTGTTTTCTTTATATCCTGTCAAAAAGCGACTGTACTCGGAAATAACATTCTTTAGATAGTCAGGATTTTTAAGAGCTTCCGATAACTGTCTTGTTTCTTTCGGAAAGCCACCACCTCTTTCTATAAAGTCAAAATAGCCTTGTGCTTTCCCTTCTTCACTTAAATCGTGGTATAGATACCATAAGGATTCTGAAACTCTATCTCTTTCATAGTCCTGTGCTTCAGAAAGCTCTACATTTGTTGCAAACTCTCCATTTTCCAAAAGTTCATTGATTCTTCTTGCAGCATTACTCCAGCTTAAAATTTGCGTGCTATCTTCTCTTGCAGAAGTTCCATAAGCTAAATGAATACCTTTATCCGAATACCAGGAAGATACTTCTGTTCCATTAAGAAATAAACCGTTTCCGCCTCTAAAGGTATCTTTAAGGTATTCTCCTAATTCTTCTACTGTTTTCCCTTTGGAAAATTCAGCAATAATAGGAAGTCTACCACCCTCATGATTTCCACCGTTTACAAGAATACTGTCAATATCATTTTGAGTAAGAGGTATTGTAAGTTTAATCTGTCCTAATCTGTTTTCAGGCAAAGAAAAAGAAGCCTTGTCAGCTTCTCTTATCTCTTTATCCGTATTTTCTTTTAGATTTCCACTATTTCCTTGATTGTCATTTCTTTGAGAGCTGAAATCATCGCTTTGTACTGCGGATGGCTCTCGTCCTCTATCTTCCAAGCTATCATCAGTTTCGGCTTCTCTGCTCTCATAAACTCTATTGCCTGTTTCTGAATATCCATCAGGTGTCCTATCAGCTTCTTCTCCTTGTATAGATCCACTAACATCTCGAAGTGGCTCTGCTCCTCGCTGTTTGAAAGATAATCCAGCCTCATCACTGCGTACACCGGATTCGGATATTCCCTCATAAAGTCCATCTCTTCCTCTAACTGATTCAGCGTATTCTCTTTGATTTTCTCTATTATCTCGTCCGTACTCTCCATTTCGGAAAATTCGCTCGTTTTCACTAATTCTTTCCTGATCATCTCGTCGAAGTACATTTTCTTCTACCTCCTCTAATTCTTCTTTTATTTTATTATATCCTGCTTCTTTACCTCTTAACACTTCTTTTTGAAGCTCTAACTCTTTGCTTTTTTGAATGGTAGCATCAATTATATTTCCGCTAATATCCGACACCGTTTCTCCAAGGCTCATAAGAGAAATGCTGTCAAGCATTGCAAAGTTTTCCTTTAGAAGCTCCGTATCCATAGGATAGTCTAACTTAAATCTTGAAGCTACTGCATAGCTTACCGAGTTCCTCACAAACTTGGTAAAGGCTATTCTGTCCTCATCGGATATTCTAAGCTCATTCATCAAGCTATCTATCTTTTTATCTCCGTAGAGCCTGCTTAAAGAAAAGATGTTTTCTAAGGTGCTTTCACTTTCTTCATAGCCTTCAACTTTTATCATTTCTTTTAATACATCTCTATGAGATTCTTTATCAAATCTCCAAAGATTTACTTCATTGACATCTCTGTTTTGGGAAACGGTTTGACTTATATCAAAGATATAGTCCACCTTTTTATATGTGCCATAGTCCTCTAAAATGGGGATACCTTTTTGTCCTCTCATAACAGTTCGATTAAAGCGTTCCCTCCAGTAGTCAAACTTGGCACAAGCTGTCGCTTCAGGATTTTTATCATAAATACTTAACTGACTTCTAAAGTCATACCTCTGATTGTTTCCGACAACCTTTAAGAGCTTCAGATACTCTGCTTCACTCTGCAGAATATCTTGTTTTATTAGCTCCAAGATGTTATGAAAATCATTTATTCGCATGTTTACCTCCTTCTTTTTTGCATGAAAAAAAGGCGGTTAGATTTTACTCTAATCACCTTTGTACTACATATTGATATTATCCTTTTATTTCAACTTTTTAATTGATTCACTCTCGGATAATATTTTCATCTGTTCAATTGCTATTGAATTTAGTTTTTCCAGTCTTTCAGATTGACTCATGCCCTCATTTATAAATACCGCATTAAGATTTTCAAGATTAGAAAGGCATACAAGCTGCGATATATCTGCATAATCTCTAATATTCCCTTTTAAATCCGGATTTTCATCACGCCATTCTTTCGCTGTTATTCCAAACAAAGAAACATTAAGAATATCCGCCTCACTTGCATAAATAAAGTTGATTTTTTCTTTTGAAAGTTTTTCGGGTACAAGCTTATTTTTAATGGCATCTGTATGAATCCTATAATTGATTTTTGCCAAATTCCTTTTTATATCCCAGCCTAACTTCTTTTGTTCTTCTTCCTTTAAGCGTTCAAATTCCTTAATCAAATACAATTTAAAGTATGGAGATACCCAAGAAGCAAACTCAAATGCTATATCTTTGTGAGCATAAGTTCCGCCATATCTTCCTGCTCTCGCAACTATACCGATAGAATTCGTTTTTTCTACCCACTGCTTAACAGATAAAATAAATCGGTTAAATCCTGCTTCATTTTTAATTCCCTCGAATTCGGGGGAATTAAAATTGGTATTATACATTTCTTCCCAAATACCTAAAAACTCTATTGTGTTCTTGTTTCTAAGCCATTTTTCTATTAAAGCAGATCCGTTCTCAATATTTCTAACCATATCTGTTAAAGAAATGTAATCCCTATTATCTATGGCAATAATGCTGATTTCTGAACCTTCAACATTTATTTTAGACACATAATCACCTCTCAATCATTACATTGATTATCTTATATTATAGCATTTTTAGGGCATTTTTTCCATCTTAAAATAAGTGCCATCTTACTTGCTATAAGTTGAAACCACTTCTTTTATCTCAGTTTCAATTGCCTCTAAAAAATTTTTCTTTGATGATTTTCCCTGTGCAATATCCGATAACTCCATTTCCCACTTTGCTGTTGTTTCTGCGGATTTAAAGGTACCAGCTACAATCGTTACAAGGCTGATTCCCTTATGTGTAGCAATAAGGTTTTTCTTATCTCTCTCAATAAATCCTTTGAAAATTAAGTTTTCAATAATCCCTGCTCTTGTTGCAGGTGTTCCAAGTCCTTTTCGCTCGACCTCTACACCTTTTTCCAGTGCATCATTACCAGCCACTTCCATTGCTTTCAAAAGCGTATCTTCAGTAAAGTGTTTCGGTGGTGTTGTGTACTTTTCTTTTATTTCCTTGTTTTCAATGCTCAATACATCACCAATGTTCACATCAGGAAGTACCATATCTTCATTTTTCTTAGACTTATATTCTTTAAGATATTTTGTAAAACCTTCATCTTTAATTGTCTTACCTGAGCTTGTAAAAGTAAAGCTATCGAATTCAGCTACAATCTTCGTTGTATTTTCCACTAAAGGATAGCCCACACTTGCGTGGAATTTATCGGATATAAGGAAGTAAACTTTAGCTTCACTTAAAGGAAGTTCTGAAACATCTTCTTTTAAGGAACTGATTGTCGGGATAATAGCATGATGATCCGTAACCTTTTCAGAGTTAAATACCGTCTTAATACGCTCTGTATCAAAATCATTTTTCCCTAAAATGTTATTAACCGTACTTACAATCATATCTTCCGTTAAGCATCTGCTGTCTGTTCTTGGATAGGTAATCAGTTTTTTCTCGTATAGGCTCTGTGCATAATCAAGTGTTTGCTTGGCACTATATCCAAAATACTTATTGCACTCTCTTTGAAGTGTTGTAAGGTCAAAAGGCAAATCAGGCTTTGTTATCTTTTCCTTTTGAATAACATCGGTAATTCCTATCTTATCGCCAACTAAATTGATTAGCTGTTCAGCAGCAACCTCATCATCAATTCTCTCTGTTGATAGTGTAAAACCATTCATAGAAAGTTCGACTGTAAAATATTTTTCTTTCTTAAAATTTGCTATCTCATCATCTCTATTTACAATCATGGCAAGGGTAGGTGTTTGAACTCTTCCCACACTGTAATTTTGCTTGTATAGACACGAATAGAGTCTGCTTAAATTCATTCCCACAAGCCAATCTGCAATCGCCCTTGCTTGTGATGATTCGAATAGATTATCGTAAAAACTTCCGTCTTTCAGGTTATCAAAACCCTCTTTTATGGCACTATCTTCCATTGATGAAATCCAAAGGCGTTTCATCTTCTTTTTACAATTTGCCTGATTGTAGACAAGCCTGAAGATTGCTTCTCCCTCACGCCCTGCATCGCAAGCATTTATCACGATGTCTATGTCCTTATCGTCCATGAGCTTTTTAAGAATCGTAAATTGTTTCTTTGTGGACTTTGCAATCTCATACTTATATTCTTTTGGAATAATCGGCAAATCAGCCATATTCCACTTTGCGTACCTTTCATCGTAGCTTTCCGGATTTGCCATTTTAATTAAGTGTCCAACACACCAACTTACCTTGTATCCGTTTCCCTCATAGTATCCGTCTTTCTTTTTTGTAGCTCCAATCACTTTTGCAATAGAGATTGCAACACTTGGCTTTTCAGCAATTACAAGTTTCATCTATATTTTTCCTCCTGTTTTTCAATATAAAAGGGCGAAAGATTTTACTCTCTCGCCCTGTGTTTTGCACCAAATATGAGATAGTTTTGGGTGCAAATTTATTCCAAATCATCATCTTCCTTATCTTCTGTTTCTGCTTTATCTACTTCATTTTCGCTTTCTTCCGCTTCTGAAAAGAAATCATCATCTTCCTCCTCAAAGCCTTCAAGCTCCTTATCTTCCTTTTTCTTAACGACCTTAAAATAATATCCTGCACCTAATGCTCCTGCTACTACAAGAATGAGAATTAAGTAGGTTCCTGTATTACTGCTTTCTTCCTTTTTTACAGGTTTAGGTTCTTCTTTTTCAGGTTCTTCCTTTGTAATTTCCTGTTTTGGAGCTTCTTTCTTTTCAACCATATTAAGAAGATCATCTTCGTATACTTCTGTTAGGAGCATAACATTCTCGCTATCCTCATCGTGATTGATGATTAAATGGAAGGTCTTGCCATTCTTAGTAGTAAAGGTAACAAACTGTCTTGCATCCGCTGAATACATATCCGTTTCTCTCTTATCACTGCTATCTCCATGATGAATCGGATAATCCTTGTTCGCATTATCCTTATTTTCCGTAACAGTTCCTCTTGCCTTTGATGGAGCAGAAGCAACTCCTTTATTGGTATTTACATTCTTACTTGAACCATCCATAGAGGAATCCTGACTGCTGTTATTGGCAGGTTGTTTCGGTGTCAGCTTATTGGGATAACGAACTTCTTTTTCTTTTCCATCGGTCTTGCCAACATTTGTGTCCTTTGTAATCTTTCCTGTATTATCCTGTGATGATGAGCCTTTACCCATATTACTTACCGATGTTTGAGGTAAGTTTCCTGTTCCTGTTTTCATTCCAGAGATAGGGCTGATTGGTGTTACAACAGGATTATGCGTAACAGGAGCTTTGCCAACCTCATTCGTCTTTTTCTCAAGCTCCTTAATTTTCTCAGTTAGCTTGTCTATCTCCTTCTTCATATCTGCTGATAAGTCTTTATCGTCTTTGCCCTTTTCAAGTTTTTCCTTCAGCTTATCTATTTTTTCCTCAAGGTCTTTGATTTTCTCCTTTTGCTTGTCGCTTAATTTATCCTTGTCCTTAATCTCCTGATTTAGCTTATCAAGTTTTTCCTGAAGTTCCTTAGATTCCTTTTCCATTTTGGAAATATCATCTTTGCTAAGCTCTGTTTGAGTTCCCTTATCTTCTGTTTTTGGCTTTTCCGTCTGCGTCTGAGCATTACTTTCTAACTTCTTTACAATTCGGATAATACTATCGCTTCCATCTCCTTTTACTGTATAGTTTACAAAATCGTCATTAAAGCTCATGTTATCAGGAAGCATTTCAAGATCAGACGCATCAATCACCTGATTTTTGTCAAAGAAAGCTGAATACTCCTTATATACCTTTCCATCCTGATATTGATATTTGACCTTTACTTCACTTTTTGTCTGACTTTCCTGATCCTTAGTATCCTTATTGTCTGTTTGAGCTGACGCATTCGCTACTCTCTTATATAAATCCTCTAAAGGTAATTCAAGGTAGGGTACACCGGTATGAAATCTATTCCATGTTTCAATAATCAGCTTGTCCTTAATAATCTTAATTTCTTTGACATTATTGATATTTGGATTTGCTTCCTTTACTCTGCCAATAATAGCGTTCTTTGTTTCCTCTTTAAGCTCTCCCTCATAGTCAACTGTTACTTTCTCAATTTTTCTATTTAACTGTAAAACAGGGCAGGTATAGACAATGACATTTGCTTTCTTTCCTTTTACAGTTCGTTCTTCCGCATTTTCTGTAATATCTCCAATATAGTAATTATCCTTATCTCTTGGAGAAACGATACTTGTAAAAGCACCTGTCCCTACATTGTGAATTCGATAATATGGATAGGGTTTCTTTGTCATGTATCTTAGATCATCTAACTCATTTTCCTTGTCCATATTCTCATTGGTAAAGGTTTCATTATACTTATCGACAACTACACCTCCCTTTTCTTCAAAAGATTTTGATAAGGAAAATTTAAAGTTCAATGGCTGACCTTCTTTATTTTCTTTTCCGACATAATAAAATCCTCTAAAGGTGTCATCTGAAGTATGATCCTCGAATTTCAGTTCATAATATGTTTCATATTTTTCAGGCGGTTCATTTGACGCAAATACTGTCTTTGCACCAACTTTTAACACCCCTAAAACTCCGCCCATTAAGAGGGTAAAAGCTACAACAATAGCTGTAATTCTTTTATTTTTCAAACTGGTTTTCATTTGTCTTCTCCTTTTTCACTTCTGCTTTTTCTCTGTTTACTTTTGCCATTAAATCACTGATTGTAATGTTGTTCTTTCTGCAAATGGCAATAATTTCTTCGTTTTCAAGTTCTTCCTCACGAATGAACAAAGGCTCCAATTCTTCATCAATTAGAGCCTTTTTATCTTTTAATTTCTTTATTCTGTTTTTTACTGCTGTAAGTTCTTTTTTCAAATTGTGTCCTCCTTATCTGTTTACATTTGGCGGAAAGCCGAAACCTACGGGATGGTGCTTGCAGAAAGTTGCTATCCAATCATCTAAGGTAGTTACTCTGATTCGCCCGATATTATCTATTACCTTGCCATCGCCTATATAAATTCCCACATGACCATAGGTAAGTCCTGCTGTACTTCCGCTACTACTACTTTCAACTGCAACAAGCATTCCTACCTTGAGTTTTGATTTATCTGATGTAAAGGTGTAGTTTCGGTACATATCACAAGCATTTCCTCCGATATATCCAAGTCCTGCATTTTGATAGACCTGCGACACCCACATAGCACACCAGCCTGCACCCGGAGATGGCGTAATGTATGCAGCATTTACAATCTTCTTTTGAACTTCCGTAGAAGCCTCATACTCTTTTCCACCTCCGATACCTCCATTGGAAGCAATAAGGTCGCTATTACCAAAGGCTTCTCCCATATTGCCTTGAGCAAGGAATAAGGCTTCATAGTGTTTTAGATTGTCAGGATAGTTCGCAAAGACTTCTCTGATGATACTGTCCATTTCCCTTTTATGAAGGGTTACAATGAGTTTCTTGTACTCGTAAGGTTCTTCATGGCTTTCGGTATATTCATTTCCATCTTCATCGGTATAGGTTTCTGTAACTGTCCTGTATCTGATTTCTACTTCTTCCTTATACTCAAGGTCATACATGGACTTAAAAAGCTCATTTAATACGGAGCTTACTTCCGATACATTCTTTACTTCTCCGCACCTTGATGTAATGTAGGATAAAAGCTCATGGACATTATGACCGATGTACTCTGTGTTATTTAGGATGTACTCGTCATATCCGGGATAATTCTCTTTGACATGATCAACCTCGTTTTGAAGCTCACTTTCCATAGCGGAAAAGTTCTGATTGATTTCATTTAGGACATTTGGCTTTGACAAATAGCTTGTTGTAAGAACAGAACTTGTGGAGTTCATAAAGCCTGTCATTCCCGTTCCTGCAAAGTTGATAAAGAAAGTTCCCAAAATAATAAGACCTATGAAGATAATCATAAGTCCCTTTGCTTTTCTTAATATGACTTCCTTTGAACTTTTAAGACTGCCTATAAGCCCTTCCTTAATGCGATCTCTAAGCCTTGACTTATTCTGCCTTTTAATGGAATCTTTCATCTGCTTTCGCTTCTGAAATCGCTTAAAGTTATTTGCTTTTTGATACTCCTGTGTCTTTTTTAGCTCCTCTTTGGCATCTCGAAACTCCAATTTGGATTTTCGCTTTCTGATTTTATAGTCCTTATTCGTAAGGTCATATCCTTTCTTCGCCTTTTTCTTATCAGAATATTTCTTTATGCCATGAATGAGTTTCGAGCTTGCGTCCGCTGTCTTTTCTCCTGCTTCCACCCCTTTGTTTTCATCGCTTCCATGGGATAAGTAATCTCTTACGGTTTCACTTCCTTTAGCAAGTCCTGAAAGGGCAGATACTTTTACCATATCTTTCTTTAGCTTTTTCTTCTGCTCTTTAGAAAGTCTGCTATGAACTTTTTCGCTGACAGCATCTGTTCCCGCCTTTTTACCTTCAGTCTTATTTTCCTTTGATACATCTTCTTTTTTTCTTGTATAAAGGCTTTCGGTGTAGTTTTTCCTCTTATGCTTTCTCTTTTTAGCCTCATAACTTTTAGAGGAACTTCCAATAAACTCATCTTTTTTATGGAGATTATCATCCACATCATAAGTTGACTCAAAATAGTCGCTGTCCCTAAAGTCATTGTCATATCTATCTATGATTCCGTCATTGTCGAGGTCTTTTCCTAAAGGATCATAGATTATTCCATTTTTAACCTCCGTAATATAATCCGATCTTCCTGTTTCAGTGACAAAAGCTACGCTATCCTTATCAGAAGCTCTATACCTTGCATTTCTTTTGGAAGTTTTTCCGTTTTGTTCAGTTTCTATGCTTCTCTTACTGACCTTTTCATGCACCTTATCTTGAAATCGGTCTTTATCATGGACAATTTTTCCTCTGTAATCATCGTTATGCTTTAACTTACTTTCTTCAGGCTCTATACTGCCATTACTTTGCAATGTTTCCTTTTCTATCCTTGCTCTTTGCCTTTCCTTAAAGTCCTTTTTCAGTTTCTTTCCCATAAGCCTACCTCACTTCTTCAGGCTTGGTTGTCATCTTCTGATAAAGGATTGTGTCTTTCGGGAACTTATCAAGGAAAGGAACAATGGTATTTCCAAAGAACAAAAGTCCTTCTCCTGCATTGGAATTGGTTACATATTTTAGCTGTGGCTGTGAGATTTTAAGTTTCCTTGCTAAAATTTCTCTATCGCCGGAAGCCTGATTGAGCATTAAAACAAAGTCCGTATTATCAAAGATATTTTCAATTTCTTTACTCATCAGTAGGTCTTTGACATTCTGTGTAATGCCTGTCGGGATTCCTCCCCACTTACGAAATCTTTTCCAAATCTCTACGGAATAGGAAGCTGTCTGCTCGTCTTTTAAAAGCAAGTGAAACTCGTCGATATAGTACCTTGTAGCCTTATTTCCTCTGTTTTGCGATACCTTATTCCATACCTGATCCTGAATAACAAGCATTCCGATTTTTTTAAGCTGACTTCCAAGTTCCTTAATATCAAAACAAAGAAGCTGCTTATTTAAGTCCACATTGGACTGATGGTTAAATACATTAAGAGAGCCTGTTACATAAATCTCCATTTCCGTTGCCAGCTTTTTACCGACTTTTTCTTCCTGATTTTTTAACATATCATATAGGTTTTGAAGAATGGGCATATTACAAGGCTCTGGATTTTCGAAATACTTTTCATAAATCTTAGGAAGGCATCTGTCTATAACCGACTTTTCTTCTGCTGTAAGACCACTACCGCCAACTACTAATTCAAGCATCGACATAATGAAGTTTGCTTTGTCCTTTAGTGGTGCGTCCCCATCGCCATAGTTCATATTGATGTCAAGGGGATTTAGATAGTCTTTTGACTTACTACTGACCTTTATGACTTCTCCTTTAAACTGACGAACAAGGTTTCCGTACTCGCCTTCCGGATCGCAGATAATCACATCATCATCGGTTGTAAGAATGGCATTTGCCATTTCTCTTTTTGCACTAAAGGACTTACCACTTCCCGGAGTTCCGAGAATTAGACCGTTTGGATTTTTCAGTTTCTTTCTATCTGCCATAATCAGGTTATGGCTTAGGGCATTTAGTCCGTAATACAAACTGTTCGCCGAATTTATGAAAAGCTCCTCTGTGGTAAAAGGCATAAATACTGCCGTAGATGATGAGGTTAGTCCTCTGTCAATTTCAATCTTATTTACCCCAAGTGGAAGTACACTGATTAAGCCCTGCTCCTGTGAGTGATCAAGCCTTTTTAACTTGCAATTATGCTTATTGGCAATAGAGCTGATTTGAGAAATGGTATTGTCCAGCTTTTGAATTGTCCTTGCAAAGTTCATAAAGATAATGGTTACAACAAACATTCTTTCATCTCTTGTCTGGAGGTCTTTTAAGAGGCTTTTTACATCTTCTCCATAGGTGATTAAATCACTTGGAAGAATGTCCATATCATAACCGCTTCTTACAGCCTTTTTATTCTCCTCAATCTTCATCTTGTCAATATCGGTATTTTTTCTTTTTACCATCTTGATGGCTTCCGACTGTTCGATTGCCTTGATATGAAAAGAGATATTGATGTTATCATCTATATCCAAAAACTCAGCAAGCATACGGTCGGAAAGCTCACTTGCAAGGATTTGAAAATGACTTGCTGCTCCGATAAATTTTCCAAACTTAAAATACCTTGACGGTGTAAAGTTAAATTCATCAGGAACAATGTATGTCTTTGTGCTTTCTTTCTTCTTTAAGTCCTTATATGAAAATTCAAAGGTCTTATTCGGATTTAAAACATCATGAAGTATCTTCAGCCTTTCCTCTCCGTTAAGGCTTTCTGCTCTTACTCCCATACTTTTAAGACTCGATAATATATCTATCTCCAGTCTTTCCAGTTTTGATGTTGCCTGCTCTAAATTATCCGCTTCCACTGTAAAGGTTACATACTTTGATTTTTTCAGTCCGTTATTTCCCTTTACAATCTGACTTTTGAGCATTTCTCTAAACTCAAGGCGAATATCGTCAAACCCGTCCTTTTTATCCGGTATTTGAATAGCTGATTTCATTTCTTCATTTCTGCCAAGCTGATTGATATATGAAAACTCTATGCTGACACTTGGATCAAAGGAATTAAGAAAATTTGCAAACTGATTAAAAATCAAATCTCTATCTTCTTCTAAGGCAAGCTGATAGTTTATATCCTCAAAGGCAATACTCTTATTAAAATGCTTTTCATCAATCTGACATATCCCGCTTTTTAAGAGTCTAAGATAGGGAATGGTATCTTCAACAGTGTATCTTTTCGGTTCTTTCCTAAAGATAAGGTCAAGTAATCCGCCCCTATCTTTTTTAGACTTTCCCTTATTTTGCTTTAAGTCCTGTTTTTGACTTCTTAACTTCTTTTGGTTTTGTTCTAACTTTAGCTGCTGAATTTTTCTTTTGTCTTTCAAGATAAACCTCCTTTCTCACTCTTTTTTGTGGCTGATAAAATTTATGAAGGTAAATATACTTAAAGTATTTCTCAAAGCTAAGTCCATCCTTTTCAAAAAGAGTGGTAAAAAATATAGGGAGAGTAGACACAATGAGAAAGATGACTGCTATATCATTTGGAACAACCTTTCGCATAAATAAATAGATTGGTATTCCAATCAGTCCTGCAATCGTAAAACCTATCAGTTGTCTTTTTGTCAGGTTGAATGCAACCTTTGTTTTTACCTTCTTTAAGTCTTTTGGGATAGGTACATACGCCATAACTTACCTCCCATCTTCTTTACCCTTTGAAAGCTCCTCTATATGCTCATATACGGAGCCGATTTCTTCCTGAATACTTGCAATCTGTTCATTTGTACTTCTGTTATATCTTTCCTGCATTAGACAAAAATCATTGTGGCAGCGACCGATGTCTTTTGTTCTTTCTTCCAAGTCCTCCACTTTGCTGTGAAGCCTGATTCTATCCATTACTGCCAAAATACCTGTTCCAACTGCTACTGCTATCAATACTGTTTTTCTTTTGTTCATCATATATTTCCTTTCTTTTAGTGTGCATTTAATACGCTTTTGGCCAGTGTTCCGCTCTTTAGCATCATTAACCCCAGCAAAACCGCATATCCAAGTATCGTAAAGGTACTTGTGTGTATATCTGTTATCTGTATTGTTTTAACTAATACTGCGTATATTCCAAGACAAACCATTAAAAAGAGTCCTTGTAATCCTATGGCAAATAAGCCTTTGATATAGTTTGTTCCGATTTGTCCCCACTCTTTGTTTCCCATTGTGGCAAAAGGAATGGCTGAAACGGATGAGTAAACATAAATCTCAAACATTCTGCCGTATACCACAAGCATAATCACAATGGAAATGACCTGTATTGCCACCTTTATGAGCGAGGTTTCAAAGAGTATCATGACAAGCTCTCCAAGACCTTTATCTTTTAAGCCTTCTACCATCGTTACAATCTGATCTCCGGAGATAACGGCAGAGGTGTTAATTACCCCTGCCGCTTTATTTACCATGTGCTGTGCAACATCAAAGACTGCCATAGAAAACTGAAAAGCATGGGACACTAACCATACGGCAATCCACATCTTTATGATGTACTTGAAAAATTCAAAGGTATCTGTATCGTGCATATTGTTCTTTTGCATAACCATATTGATAAGCTCGATACAAAGGACTGCCGTTATGATTAGCCCTGCAATGGGGATAATGACAGAGTCGTTAATGCTTTTGATAAAACTAAAAACCTGTCCGTTCCACCCCATCGGTGTCTTTCCCACATCCGTTGCAATCGCACCAACTTTATCGTTGATGTCAAGAAACATGGACTCTAAGTTTGCTTGGATACCGCCCAGTAGAAGATCTTTGAAAAACTCCTCTATCTTGTCGAATATCCCAAACATTTAATTTCTCCTTTTCTTCTTACTTGAGTACATTTGCAAGAAGCGGAATCAGCTTTAATCCGATAAGGACAATGCCGCCTCCTGCCATAAGCTGCTTTATGCCTAATTAGAGATTGTAAAATACTTGTAGTGTGTCTGTATTTCCTATGAAATTGTAGTAAATATCAATTGTTTGGGTGATTTCTCCATTCACTATTTCTTTTTCGTGAACATAGATTTTTGAGATGAGTTCGTTTAAGGTTTCTTTGTCCAGCTTCTTTATATCCTTATGTTTTTTTATGAGTTCAATCCATTTTTTGACATTAATATCTTCAAGATCTTCTTTAACAATCAATTTTTGATTATCCTCTATTCTTTGATTTAGATAATCTTGTTCTTTCTGCGATTTTTCAAGAATTTTTTGGAAGTTGCTTTCACTTATCTTGTTATCTAGCCAGTCATCATATAGTCTTTCAATCTTTTTAGTTAAGTCTTCTACTCTTATTTGGTCTTCGTAAATCTTATCCATGATAAATTTTTGTTCTTCTTCATTATCAATTTCTCGTGATTTTTCAAGTGCTTTTATGATTTCTTTTTCGTCTTTTAATGCTATTTCTGCATTTTTTCTAATATCTTTAAGCACTATCTCATAAAGAGTATCGTAATAAATTCTATGTTGACTACATAATGACTTTCCATATCTTCTATAAGTGTTACAAGTGAGTAACTTTTCTCTTTTTTTTGATTTGTTTCTTCCAAGATTTAAAGATTTTCCACAATCGGGACATTTCACAATGCCTGCAAATATGCTTTCTTCTCCATTTTTAAATGGTCTTCTTCTGCTCTTTAATTTTTCATTTGCTATATTATAAATATCTTCAGAAATAATTGGTTCATGTGTATTTTCTACTATTATCCATTCCTCTTTAGGTTTATCGGATAACCAACCTACTTTGAATTTATAATTAACTTTTTGACTAGCAATATGACCGATATAAACAGGATTTTCAATAATTTCTTTTAGGGTTGTGCAGTCCCACCAATACTCTCCACCATCTACGGTCATTTCTAACTTAGTTTTTTTATTTCTAAGTCCTTTTTTTCTATTCCACCAGGTAGGTGTAGGTATTTTTTCTTCAAAAAGTCTTCTCCTAATTGCTTGTACTCCATAACCACTAAAAGCAAGATCAAAAATTTTTTCAACAATCCATGAAGTTTCATCATCGATTACTAATTTATGTGGATTATCATTGTCTTTCCTATATCCTATTGGAGCAAGACAACCAATAAATTTTCCTTGCCTTGCCCTAGTCATATAAGCAGATTTCATCTTTTTGGAAACATCTCTTGAATAAAACTCGTTTAAAACATTTTTAAAAGGAACTATTTCGTTGTTTTCTTGAAAGGTATCTACTCCATCATTTAAAGCTATATATCTGACATTGTTCTTTGGGAAGAAATTTTCTGTATAGTATCCAGTCTGCAAATAGTTTCTTCCAAGTCTTGATAAGTCCTTAGTGATGACTATATCCACTTTTTTATTTTCAATATCATTAATTAGTCTTTGAAATGATGGTCTATTTGTATTTAATCCAGTGTATCCATCATCTATATATACATCGTAAATACTCCAACCTTTTGATTTTACATAGTTTTCTAAAAGTTCTTTTTGGTTTTGTATGCTGGCACTCTCTCCTTTCTGCTCATCATCTTTAGATAGTCTGCAATAAATTGCAGCTTTGAATGAAAAGTGATTTGAATTTGTTTGTATCATTTCCTATTCCTCCTTGTTTGAGTTTTCAGAAATAACACAACTTTCTCTAAAACTATTTTTATTATAGCACTCTTTTTTATTACTATCAATATTATATTTGTTGTACTCAATTTCATTGTCCTTACTTAATTTGCTTGATTTTTTTATTAGTCTTAGAAAAGCGTCTGTATCTGTTCTTCTATTATCATAATTTCTTTTTACAATGTATTTTGTTTGTCTTTTTGTCATAGCTTATCCTTTCATGCAATAAAAAAAAGGCGATTAGATTTTTAATTTTCTAATCGCCTTTTAAGTGTCATATTTATATTTTTATTATCTCTGGCATACTTCGATACCTTTTTATACTTAAAGTCTTTAATAGTGGCTTTCCACCTCTTTTTATCTATAAAGATTCGCCTACATCATAGTTCATTTTCTTATTTAAACCTTGATGTCTTAGTTTATCTTTATCTTTTTCATACCAATTTAGGATTGTCGCATAGTGGTTTTGATAGGTCTTTCCTCTGCTTTCCATGTACCTTGATAGTTTATTTATCATTTTGTCTGTGTGTGAGTTTAATTTTTCTTTAAGATTTTTATATTCTTCTTTGCTTAGTCTTACATTTTTGAATTCTCCATAAAAGATGGGGGTGGACTTTTTATCTTTTTCTATCTCTCCCTCTCTCTCTTTATCTATCTCTATATCTTTCTCTATCTCTATCTCTCCGTTGCACTTTTGTTGCTTATGTGTTGCATTGGTGTTGCATTGCAACATTTTTAATTCTCTAGACTTTCTTGAACGCCTTGTAGATGCTGTTTCTGATCCGATTAAGTTTGGTATTTCAGTTAGGTAGTATTCATCATTTTCTGTTACAACTTCTAGTAAACCTTGATTTATTAAATAATTAACTGTTACCATTACATCATCGTCTGTTTCATCTATGGTTAGTGCTAACTCTTTTATAAAATCACTTTCTACTCCGTCATAATAGAGTTTGCCCTCATCTTTTAGACTTAGTAATAAAAGTTTGAGGTAGATTATCGTGTAGGTATCTCCTCCCGATATTCTCCTTAATCTTTTTATCCTTTTGTCTGTGAAAAATTCTTCTTTTAGTTTTATCCAATAATATCTTTTGTTTGTTGCCATTCTAATCCTCCTTGCAATAAAAAAAGAAGTAGATTTTTTCTCTACTTCTCCTTATAATTTATATTTTATTTTTCCTTATATTTTTTAATAACTTTTTCTACTTGTTCTTCAAGCTCTTCCCTGTCTGGTATATACAAAGTATATTTTGATGCGAATATTTTATTTGATAAATTTCCTAAGGCGTATTCTGCTTGTACTCCGTCCTTATCTGTACATAAGATTATTCCTATTGGCTCATTGTCCATCTCATCATTGACTTCTGCCTTATAATAATTGAGATACATATTTATTTGACCAACTGCTTCTGGCATTAGCTTGCTTGTTTTTAGTTCGATTAAGACATAAGACCTTAATATTTTATTATAAAATACCATGTCCACATAATAGTGGGTGTTGCCTAAAGTTACCCTTTGCTGGCTGCCTACATACATAAAACCCTTACCAAGTTCAAGCAAGAATTTTTCGATATGATCTATGAGTGCTTTTTCTAAATCACTCTCCATCATTGGCTTTTCTTCTGGCAAACCTAAAAATTCAAATACATAAGGGTCTTTTACAAGGTCAGCTGCCTTATTTATTTCATTGCCCTTTAAAGCTAGGTCTAGAACTTTTTCTTTGTTTTCCTCTCCAGATGATAGGAGCAATCTTTCAAAAAGTGATGTTTTTATTTGTCTTTTAAGTTCTCTCACAGACCAATTTGCATTAATACTTTCTTTCTCATAGAAGCTTCGTTTTTTCTCATCGCTAATGGATAAGAGTTCGCAATAATGGGACCAGGTCAATATTCCAGACAGTGTCTGGAATATTGGATATGATAAATATAGGTTTCTCATATTAAATAAATTAGACTTAGAAAATCCCTTGCCATATTCCTTTGTAAGTTGTCTTGATAAGTCATTTATAAGTTCTTTTCCATACTCAGCTCGTTCTGAATGACCTTGCTCATCTTCTACGATGATACGTCCAATCTCCCAATATGTTTGAACTAAAATATTATTGACTTCTCTTGCGACTTCATTCCTTGCCTTATCCATCAATGTTTTTATGCTATTAAAAACATCATCATGAACTCTATCTATTTTATTATTCTTATTCATACAAGCACCTCTTTGACCTCTTAATTGCTTTAATTATATCATAAATATTGTGTTTATTCAATTTTATATCTTATCTGCCTTGATATTTCCCAGATTTTCGATAATCGAAATTCTTGATTTCCGATTTTCGGAAGTCTTGTTATTATGGTTATTTAAGGGTGTAACTTTTCGTTACTCCCTTAGATTTCTCTGGTCATATCTTTTTTGTTTGGTTTTACTTTTTCTTTTACTTTTCTTTTGACTTTTTCTTTTGTCTTATCCTTGTTCTTGGATAGGTCTTTGTATTTCTTTATTTGTTTTAGGATACTTTCTTTTTCTTTTTTATTTTCCTTGAATATGACTTGTTTAAAGGCATATTCCATTACTTTTATGTCTTTGGATTGGAAGAATATTTCATAGTTTTGTGTTTCTTTGTTTTTCATTACTGAAAAGCTTACCCCAAGTTTGTTTAGTTCTTTTTTTAAGTCTTTGAGGTTGCTTTGATCTATGCTTATATTTTCTAGTTGTCCTTTTTTGTAGAGGTCTTTTATTTTCATTTCATAGCCCATAAGGCTTTTTAGGTTTCCGTTTGCTTTTTCTAAAGTTTCATTCATCTTTTTTCTTATTTCTTTGTCTAAGTTGATTGATTCTTTTGCTGCCTTTATCGTGTATGATATTACGGTTTGTGCTGCTTGACCTGCTTCTTTGCTTATTTCTTCGTTTATCATGCTTTTCTCTCCTTTGTTTGAATTAAAAAAGGGAAGTATAGGCTTTAATTTTTCTATACTTCCCTTTGATTGTTTTTATTTGGTTGTTGGTGGTGGAATACTTTATTTTGATGTTTTTATAGCTTTCTTAGGTATTTGTACCTTTTATACTTTAAAATAGCTTACAATGCCTTTCCACCTTCAGTAGTTTATGTGTGTTCTTTTGTCTGATAGATAGTTTTTCATGTTGGAATATATAATCTGTATTTCTTCATTGTTCATTGATTCTATTTCTTCTAATTATTACTATTATTAGAATGATTCCAAGGATAATTTCTATTATTAAAACTTTCAAATATTTAGGTGTGTCTATATTTAATTTTTGAAAGTAAGCATCTATTTCACTATCTTCAAATCCATCATCTTCAAAAAAATGTTCTTTAGCTCCTCCAGAATCATATATTTCTAATCCATATCCATCTGGAAAACCTAGACTATATTGAATTTTCGTTATCTCATAGTTAATGTTAAAATGCTCTTTTACCTTTGCGACAATATCCTCACTTTGATTGATAACTTCTATTGTAGTTGTAGTGGTTATCAAATCACCTAAGACTAATAAAGCAGTGTAGCCATCTATCACAACAAAAAAATCACCATTATAATAAAAAGAATTTTTTTCATTTACTCTACCTAAATCATTCTCAAGTTCAAATTTTTTATTTCGTTAAAACATTCCAACTTTCTCCCGCATCTTCAGAATAAAATTGAATTCCATTGGATTCATACTCCCCTGCTGTAACAGTAATATATAATTTATTCCCCTTACTTTCAGGCATAGAAAGATACTTATAATCATCCAATTTTAGTCCGATTTCTTTTCCCTCTTTTGGTATATCTTTTACCTTATCCATTGGTAAATTAACTTGTCTAAAGGTAAGGCCTCCATCTTTTGTACTATATATTTGAGAGTACTGTCCAGATGCCCCCTGAATTCCAATAAAACCAAAATCATTTGAAAAGAATATTATTCCTTCAGCTGATCCAGCTTCATCCATAAAAGGATTTTTGTTGATAACTTTCCAATTTTCCCCACTATCAATTGATTTTTCAAATGCATAGAACCTTGAACCGGCAGCAGCATCTACAACCACAAGTCTATATCCTATTTTTTTATCATCTAAAACAAAGGTATAAACCGTACCATTATTTTCATCTGTAATCCATCTTTTTGAACTTTTTGCATCTTCAATTATTTCGCTATTATGTTCATTTTCAAGAATTTCCGGCGATATATATTGTGGCTCCATTAGATACTTAAATGAAGATATATCTTCATTATTTTTTATATAAAGAGAAGCCATATACCCACTAAATTCTCCTCCTCTTGATAACATAGAAGTCGTCAATCCTGTATTATATTTTCCATCACCATCTGCATCTCCATCTAATATAGAGAGTCCTTTTTCTGAATTAACTTTTTCTTTTCCTGAATATAAAAAAGAATATGTTTGATTTTGTTTTATATCCTCCCAATTATGAACTTGTTCTTTGTAATCGGATTGCTTAAGAATTGCGAAAAAAGGATTTAATAACTTATCCGAATTAATACTAAGACCTTCGCCTTTATTAAGCCATATATTTATTTTACTATCTTTCTTATAGTCATAGGTAATTAAAAAACCTTTCAACTGTCCCTTATCATTTTCTCCATATAACATTGTTTCTATATTCGTAATTGTTCCATCCCCTGTAAACTCAATGTAGAAATCATCTGATACATAAATTTTTTCTGGTAAAGAATTTTTTTCTCCTATATCGTTTATCAATCCATCAATACCATTTTCATAAATATTATTATGAATGAATTTTATCTTTTTATGATTTAAGAAATCATCAATTTTCCAAGATAAAGCCCCATTATAAGGAATTGCTGTGTGTATTATCATCCCTCCAAACACTAGGCTTATAGCAATAAATAAAACCAAACGGAATTTAAAATAACTTGCCCGATACCCTCTATGTCTTAATATTAATCTGACTAAAAGTAAGATAATTAGTAAAATCACAAAAGGCAACATAATTCTAAGCCAATAATGTGTTCCTCCTAACTTACAAATTTTCCATAAAATATACATACAAATTGAATATAAAACTAAGATTATATAATCAACTAACGGTTTTAGTTTCTTCTTCACATCAGTCCCTCCATTCATGTGCATTATATCATTTTTTAGGTACTTTTTCTATATCAGCTTCCTACGGTGCTTGAAAGTCCCCTAATAAAGTTAAAACATCTTACCTTTCCGAATTCCTATAACTATCTTTTGTTCTCTCTTTTTTCTTTTCGTATTTTTCTTGTTGCTCTTGATATTTTTTAATCTGTGCTATTACACTTGGTTTTTCGCCTTGTTTTATAAGCTTATCTATTTCTATGGATAAATCTATGCCAAGTTCTTTGTTTACAAAATCTACTGAATATTTTATATGATTAATTTCCTGGTATTCATCTTTTATCTTGTCTTTTTCTTTATTTATTTCTTCAAGCTTTGCCATTAAAAGATTTTTTTCTTCATTCCACTTTTTAGGACTTAGTTTTTCCTTATCTGATAGGAGTTTTTTTAATTTCCCACTCACTACCTTATATTGGTCTATGTCTTTCTTATGTTTATTATAGAATGCGTCTTTTGTGAATATATTTTTCTTTTGATATTCTTCATAAACTTCTTTTTTGGCTTTGTAGATTTCATAGTATAGAATTTTATTTTCTACATCTTCCATTTCTTTATGGATTGTCTTTGCTTTTTTATTTAGCCTATAACTATTAGACTTTAAAGTTTCTATTTTTGTTTGTAACTGACCTATGGTTTCTATGTTATTTTTTCTTAAATAACTATATGCACTTGTTAGCTTTTTGAAGTCATATTTTTCTTTATTGGTTTTTGCATATCCTTTTAGATATTTACTTTTTTCTTTTTGAATTTCTGAATATGTTAATAGATAATTTGTTAGATTGAAAAGTTTAGGGTTGTCTATTACCTTATCTCTTTCTATATCCTTAAATTTTTCATAAGCAGTAGTTAGGTTATCTAATAGATTTCCTATCCAACCCTTTAATATTTTTATCTCTTCTTTTATTGTTTTTACAAGTACGTTATATTTTCTTATTTCTCTATTATAGTTTCCCTTGTCAGTTTCTATTCCCTTTCTTTCCATTGCACTTGCTGCTGATCCTAAATGGATTGTCGGTAGATAATCTGAATTTTGTCTTTTAAAACTCCTATGGTCTACTCTTTTTTCTATCTTGTTTTTTGCTAGATATTCATTGCAAAGGTCTGAAAAATTTTCTCTCCATTTTTCTACATTGCCTTTATCGTTCCAGGTTGTTAGTTCTACTTTTCTTGTCTTTGGTTTTCCATTTTTGTTTAATACTTTTTCTCCTTTTTCATCTAGGATATATTCTTTTTTTGACTTTGCTAAGAACTCTCCTTTTTCGTTTATGGGTCGCATTATGGTCATGATATGACAATGGATATTTCCATTTTTATCTTGACTCTCATCATGAATTGCATAATCTACTATCATTCCTTGTGATGTTAGATTTTCTTTTATATATCTTTCAACTAGGTTTATGTTTTCACTTAAAGATAACTCTTTTGGTAGTCCTATTATGAATTGTCTTGCTAGTTGTGCATTAGAATTTTTTTCTGCCATTTCAACCTTATTCCATAAGGTAGACCTATCATTAAATTCTTTTGGTATATGATCAGGCAATATTATATTTTTTACTAATACTTTTTCTTTTCTTGTATAGTCATGGGTTACTCCGTCCCATTCATTTTTTATTTTTTCTCCACTTATATATGCTGCACTTGCTACTGCACTTTTGCCTTTTCCTCTTGATATTATGTTTACTGAAAAATGAAAACTGTCTGCCATTTTTATCACTTCCTTTCTTTCTTTGTTGTTTTAGGTGGAGGCTTAATAGATTTTTATATCCACTTTGTGAATGAGCGTTTTGAAATGATAGAATTAAAAAAGCCGACTACTGAATTAATTTTTGTTGTTTCAGTATGTCGGCTTAATTGTTTTGTTCATTTCAAATTTTAAAAGTCAAGGGCGAGCGTTAGCGAGTTTATTTACCCTTGACTTTTAAAAAGCGAATGGTTGTTGCTCCCTGCAAGGGTTTGGCTCCGCAGGACGCAAGCACCCTTTAGGGTGTATAATTGCGCCCTTGTAACCAAGGGACAATTATGTTATTTCTTCTTTAGATGATTTTTCTACACTATCATCTATTCTTTCTTCTAAAATTCCCATTATGTTTAATCTTATTTCTTCACCATTTAATGATTTCATTAGTTTATAAAATTCATCTTTTGTTAAACCAATACTTTCTTCAAAAATACTTTCTAACACTGCTCCTTTTTCTATAAGTCTTTTGTTTCTTGCTTTTCTTTCTTGTTCATTAAGTTTTTTCTTCAACTGTCTTTTTTGATTTTGTAATTGCTTAATGCTTTCTTCTTTCTTTTCAATCTGTTCTTCAATACTTAATCTTTTACTTGTCATAATGTGTCCTTTCTTACAATAAAAAAAACGACTAGATTTTTATTTCTAATCGTTTTTAATTCAAACACAATGAATTTCTCTATTGCAATTTTCTTTTATTTTTTCAATATATTTCTCCATATAATCCCAATCGGGATTACCATGAACATCTACTGGTAGTTTTATCTTTTCTTTCTTTAACAAATCGGGAAATAGTCCATAACTATAAGAATATTTATCAGTCAATGTGTCTAAACACGATACTAAAAATAGACATGCTTTCTCACTCAAATGTCTTGTATCAATATAATAAATATCTCTTCCAGATACAAAGTTTTCTTTTTGATAAAAGAATGATGCATTCTCTGCACCAAATGATATAACTCCCTTAGGGCTAGGAGTCATTTTTTTAGTTTCAGTAACTCTATATTTTATACCATTATTAAATTTTGTTCTTACTACATAAGGAATACCGTTCTCATCTTCAACGACTTCTCTTGCATGAAGCACGTCAGGCTTTTTAATATTTTCAAATAAATCACCAACTATAAACTCTTTCCATTTTGAAGTATCAACCTTATTTAATTTTGCATTATTTAAATAGCTTGTAAGATTGCTTGTACTCTCTCTCTGGTTTCAAGCCTTTTCATTGCTTCTTCCATGAAATTCCAATCTGGTGTTTCATCGTCTAATGCTGGTAAAAGTATATTTTCTTTTTTTATACTATCACTAGATCCCATATCGTTATATTGGTACTTTATCTTTAAACTTTCTCTTATTACAGAAGCAATAAATAACCCGTTAAATTTATTTAGATTGTCATTATATAAAAGCATTATTGATGACCCTCCACCACCTCTTCCCAAAAAATCTTTTGGTTGGTAAAATGTACTACCATCAACTGGACTTACTGTTATACAATTTCCTTTATCTAAATCTTCATCATCAATAGGCTCTCTGTAACTATCGACACCATTATTATAATTTCCAGAAGATACAAAAGGTATCTCTCCCTCATTATATTTTTTTACACTTCTTGATTTAGGTCTTTTTACAGTAAATAACTTCTCTATTTCAAAAGGTTTCCAATCATCAATCTTTATTTTCTTCATTTTCTCCACCTACATCTAGCATGAGTTTACCATCTTTATATTCTGATTTATACAAAACTTGATTTAAAAGTTTTTCATTAAATTCTTTTACGTCAATTTTTTCTTCAAAGAGTATAAAGTCTATAATGGTCTTTTTAAAATCTTCTTCATATATTTCAAAAGGTTTCTGTGGTTTTTGATATGATAAATATTCTTTTGAATCTATCCATTGGTGTGTGTTATATTTTGTATCTACTTTTGTTCTTGCAACTTCTAGCCAATATTTTTCTATTTCTTTCCACTTATTTTTTATATCATGCCTACCTTGATTTTTAACTCTTTCAAGTCCATCATCTTCCATATAGCAAGCAAATATTTTTTTATCTTTTTGTGGTTTTCCAGTTTCAAAAACAAATACACTTGTTGTTACTCCTGCATCAAAAAGTTTTTCTGGTAATTTTATAATCATATCAAGAGTGTGTTTTTTCAGTAATGAGTGCATTCTATCTTTTTCTAGTTTCTTATCTGGTAAAATAAATGCACATTTAATACCAGCAGGTACATTATCCAATACATTTGTAACTATTTTTTTGCAACCATATTTTCTCTCATATGGTGGATTCATCAATACTTTTGTTATGTTTTTAGATTTGATCCATTTACAAGCTTCTTTTTCCCTTGTATCAAATTGTTCCAAATTTGTCTTGCCATCTTTGTGAATAAGCATATTAGCACAAGCTAGGGCGAAAATTTCTCTATCAAACTCGATACCATAAAGTTTATTTTGTTTTATATCTTCTGCTTCTTTTGTATTTACTCCACCAACTTCTTTTATCATATTTGCCATTGCTTTTACTAAAAACGCTCCGCTGCCTGCACAATGATCTAAAATTTTCAATTCTAACAAGTCTTTTTCAGTATTTTTAACTTCATAAAAACCTCTTTGGCAATAATGCCTAATTCTTCTTTAGTTGTTAAAATTTTTTATTTTACCATCATCGTTCCCCTGATTTTCAATTAATCTTCTTAGGTTATATAAGAAGTACATATCTTTTTAATCTTAAAGTTTTTAAGTCTTAATTTTAAAATTTTCAATCTTAGATATTATTTAAATCATTCCAAAATGCTCTAAAGCATCTTCGATTGCTTTTTCTTTTTCTTCTGGGCAATTTGGCACTCTTTGATTTTCTTTCTTACTAAAATTATAATTTTCTCTCTCTATTAGACCATGTTTCCTTTTTATTTGTGCAATATATAGGCTTGAAACTTTTAGTACGTATTTATCTAACACATACTTTTTAATTTCTCCATAAGTTGCGTCTTTTGAAAAGTCAATTTCAGATAATTCATCTTCCCCTATTTCTATATCTAAATGATGTTCTGTATTTAGTTTGGACAACAGAGCTACCGTCTCAACATGCCCTGAAGTTCCAAAGTTCCGTAACTTTTTATGATTAATTATACTGAAAGCAATTTGATATAATTCTTGTTTATTCATTTTCTTCTCCAATATTATTTAGCTTAATAATACGTTATTCTTTTTTCAAAACACTAAGTTATTCAGTTCACCATCAAGAACTTTTATAGTTTCATTTCTTTCCTTATCCTCTTGATTGTCATATAAAAGTTGTTCAATAAACTCCCATATATCTTCTAGTTTACGTCTAATATGATAGAATAACAAAGCATCCGTATTGATTAAAAAATCTTTGTGTAATTTCAGGTATATGTTCATAAATACATCATAATATGGCTTATCAACAAAAAACATGAGATCAGCTTTTACTGGAGCCAATTTCAAGCCTTCCCAGTCAATTAGAACTAACTGCTCATCCCGTTGCATCAAGTTCCAATTATGAATATCTGTATGGCATAGGGCCATTTTAGGATTACTTCGTCTTAGAATCTCCGACAGTCCTTCAACTCTGTCAATAGATTGTTCAAGGGGTTTTATGTGTGCCCCAAGCAAGCATTTTAAGTCCATGGGAAGACTGGCGCATTCTTTACGCAATACTTGTTTTAGCTGTTTCAGAAATGGCAAGCTAAAATCTTCCCTAATTAGTTGCACATATACCTACTATATCAATAAATTTTGAGTTATCATTGACTATATTAGTTGCTATTATCAGAATAGTCGTCGATAACTATATTTTCGTGCAAATATGCAAATAAGTAAAATGATAATTATGTTATATCATAATAATTGAAAATAATAGAATGCATTTTTCAATGTAATAAGATTAAGCGTTCTCTTAAAGTTAGAGAACGCTTAATTATTTTTAATTTATTGAAATAATTTGTAACTATTGAAAACAGACAAAAATTGTTCATTGGATAATTTATCAAGATCAGTAACATTCGCATGCTTCAGCACCTGTCTTAATTGATTTTTAGTAAAAAGAACATGATATTCCCTGTTTACCCATTTATAAACGAAAAATCTATACTTTTTGTAGTCCTTCTTTAAAATAAATGGTTTATGCCTTTCAAGTACAATCAATACAGAATCTACATTAGGCTTAGGGTGAAAATATGCTCGTGGCACTTTTTTAAGAATTTTTATATCCATTTCCACCATTAACAGCAAACCTAAAGCTCGTTGGGTATTTTGCAACCTTTTAGCAAATCCCCTCTCTACAATAAGGTAGCTATATTTCGCTTGACTATCAAAAGCAATCTTTTTTACAATATCAGTACTAATATTGTAGGGAATATTACCAAATATTTTATAGTCTGTATTTTTAGGAAAGCTAAACTTCAAAATATCCTCATGAATAACTTTTATATTCTGAAAAGGTTCAACTGCTTTTTTCGTGGCATGACATAAACCTTCATCAATCTCTATAGCATTCACCCGTTGACTCATTTCCACAAGTTCCTTGGTAAAATGTCCTTTTCCTGACCCAATTTCTATTATTTTATCTTGTTTATTGATATTCGTATATTTTAATATTTCCTTTACATGCTTTTTAGATGTAATGAAATTTTGCGTATTTTTCGGGTTTTTCTGTTTCATTATAACCTTCTCCTTGCCGGTTATAATGAACTAATCTTAAGAGCTCATTATAACCAATTATTTTTGGTTTGGTTGATAATGAAATCTCTCATTAACAAATATAGAAAACATACCCATACCTTTACCTCCTTTAATTTTTTTCATTATAAATGAGATAAAGTAATATCTACTACTGCAATACATGTACACATATTTAACTCCTCCTTATGCAACTGATTATATCACTTTTAATTTCTCTATTCAATAAAGTTCTGTGCTAATCTACCTCACCCTATGGATTTTTAATCCCGAAACATCAAATGTCATCTGTCAAATGCCCTATTTAAAAGGGTCAAAAAACGGTATTTTTTAGCCTGTTTTTGACCCAATTTTCGTACTCAAACCACTACATGTTGTGGTTGACTCCTATTATTCCTTGTCCAAACCACAATACGTCATCAGAATTGCTGCTTCAACGTGTGTCGAGTTGCCTTGATAGCTATCAAAACTGCATTCTCAACCCCTAAGGTTATGGGGAACATATCCACGCTCGTAGATGGAAACATATCAAAGATTGGCTCTCGTTTGTAGAACATATCGACTGTAATTATTTCATTTTCAAGCCTTTATCGATAGCTTCCTGAATAATCTTATGACAACAAACTCCCAACGGATTGTTTTCTTTACAATTAGAATTTTTCATTGCCCCAGTGATGGCATTTACTTCTTTTACGGATTTCGCGCCATGCTTTACAACTGCTTCAATTACCTGATTTTCTGTGACTTCGCTACAATAACAAGCATACTTAGGATCTGCATCTTTCTTAAACCAGATAGGAACTCTAACTTGGTCTTTCAAGAATTTTATTTCATTATCTAAGTTATAGTAAACAACGTCGCAGTCCTCGTTCATGCAAATCTTATATTGATCTCCGTTAACAGCATTACGATAATCATCTACCACTAGATGTTCAACAGTTACTTTACTAACGGAAATCCCTTCATTATTACATACAGGACAATTGTCTTTAATTTGATCCGGCTTTTCTGTTTTGCATCCACAACAACATTCATTATTAATCTTCATATTCTTAGCCTCCATATTTTCATTATAATTTCTTTTTTAAACTAGGTAAAACCAATTTCATATACTTGTCATTTATTAATAGCGTCAAACATTTTAGCTGGTGTTAATTTACTTAGCTCCCTGTTGTCAGCCAACGCACGTGTAGCTTTTTTGTGTATAAACACATCAGCGTCATGTTACCCATTGCTCGGCATTCTTCTAATGAACCCAAATACATGGAATGGCAACCCTTTTTTAGACAATTTATAACCGAACATTATCAAGCTTGAAAGTTTCTTTAGATTATAAAATATATTCTCAGACAATCAAGGGTAAAGGCTTCGCCCAAATTTCGTTGAAATTTGCCCTTGACAGTCTGTTCATATATTTTATTTAATTTATGAAACTTCCAGAGCTTTTTATTCTGCTTTTCTATATTCTACTGGTGTTTTATATCCTAAAGATCCATGAATTCTTAGGTTATTATACCAATATACGTATTCTGCTAATTTTAGATTAAGTTCTTGGAAATTAGTAAAGTTCTCCTGATATATGAATTCTGTCTTCATTACTTTATTGACTGCTTCGCTTACTGCGTTATCATATGGGCTTCCTTTTTTACTTAGCGATCTTTTTATCCCAAATACCTTTAATATTTCTTCTATTTTTATATTTTTAAATTCTCTTCCTCTGTCTGTGTGAAATATTTTTATACGATTTAGTGGCTGCCTTATTGAGTAAAATGCTTCTGCTACTAGATTTGCATCTTTGTTTTTACCTGATGAGTATCCTATTATTTCACGGCTGTTTAAGTCTATTATTAAACATATATAATTCCATGTTTTTCCTACTCTTACATATGTTAGGTCGCTTACTATTGCTTCTAAATAGTCTCTATTGTCAAATTATCTATTTAAAAGGTTAGGGATGTCTTCTTCGTTGCATTTGGATCTTATTACTTTATATTGTGCTACTGTATAGTTTGAGATTAGGCCATTTTTCTTCATTATTCGGCCTATTTTTCTTCTCGATATTTTATATCCAATTTTCCCTAGTTCTTTTTTTATTTTGCGTGTTCCATAGTTGTTTCTACTTCTTCTGAATATTTCTTTTATTTCTTCTATTAGTTTTTCATCTTCATCTAATTTCACATCTTTTTCTTTGTTCAAATGATAATAGACTAAACTTCTTGTGACCCCAAGTAGTCTACACATTGCACTAATGTTATATTTATCTCGGTTCGAGATAATGAGGTCTATTTTTTGCCTAACAGTAGTGCAGCTTGCTTTAAAATATCATTCTCCATTTCAACCTGTTTCAATTTTTTACGAAGTCTGATTATCTCTTTTTGTTTCGCATCCACATTATCAAAATGGTTACTCTAAGCAGCACACCAACTATTTATTTTTTGAGTTTTAAACTTTGGTAGAAGTCTTGAACTCTTTATATTTACATAACTATTTGCCTCTATCACTATTATGACACGAAACCCGCAAGTAGCGTCAAGTAAACGGTCGTTATAAGTTATCTCTAGTAAATCGTACATAAATGAAGTGATATGCTCTGGGGTAAATACTTGACCACTTTCAGACTTTTTCTTGTATCTATTAAATTCATTAAAGAAAATGCCCATTACATCTTCGCCGTTCCAGTTATCTGAGTTTATGGACTCTGCGATTTCTATGATACAGTCAATAAATGTATTTATATCATCTTGATTTTCTACAATGTTCATTTTTATTTCACTGTACACCTCAAGCAAAATATCTATTTTAAGATTTTGTTTTCTATGATCTTGAAGTGATTTTGCTAAAGTATCATATATTTTATTTCTAAATGGTTCATATCCATTATCTTTTATTGCTTCAAGATTGCCGCCAAACCTTTCTACTACCAAGGCTGAAGCTGTAAATATCATTCTATGATATAAATTCTTAATTCCGAATTTAAAGTGTAGTAAATCATTTATTCTTTTTGTTAGAGTGAAAATTTTGTTTTTATCTATATAATTTTCTTTAAACAAATCAATATAGTATTGCTTGTGTTGAAGTTTATTAGCTACTCTTATGAGTTCCTTGTTTTTATATATAGCGATTTCTTTGCCATTGTACAAAATTCCAACAGTTTTTTTATATTTGCTTGAAATTATGTCTATATTTTTCATTAGCTCATCAATAAAAATTTGTTTGCTAATATCTCTTTCTTCTGATTTTGTTTCAAGGATTATTGCTACATCATTCATGTTTTTAGGTAAATACCAACCATCTGGCTTATCTGAATATCCTTTAAACCCTAATTGATTAAAAGTAGTTATTTGACCAGTCCCTTGATCAACATTTTCTTCAGCTTCATCAAAGCCTAATACTAATTTCGCATAATCCCTGACTTGATCTTCTGTCCTTAAACTCATTTTCTAATCCTCTTCACTAAAATTGTCTTCAAAACTAATAATATCATTAGGGGTGCAAGATAGAGCCTTACATATTCTTTCTAAATTCTTAAATGTAATTGGTTTATCCTTGCCCATTTGTGCCATAACATTTGTTGTAAGTCCTGCCATAGCTATTACATCAGTTTTCTTTAAACCTTTTTTTGCTAACTGTATCCATAATGGTTTATAGTTAAGTGCCATAATATCCCTCTTTTTCTGTTCATTAGATTTATTTAATTATAGCATAAATATTGATTTCATTCAATCTTACATTGATTTAGTGTTTTGTTTTAGAGAATTTGTTGTGTTATTCCGTCCTTATTTTGCCATAAATTGCTTAATGCCCTGAGATTTTGCACCCGGATTGTCATTACCATAACCTTCCATCAGGTTAATAACGCCCCATGCTCCAAGTCCTGCACCTACTGCCATAACTAAAATCTTTAATACATTTACTGCCTGTGTAAAAAATTCCATAATTTATTCCTCCTCGTTTTCTTCTTTCTTTTCAATCTTGTTGTATGACTTCACAACAAAGTTTTTGTAAGTCTTTCCGTCTTTTTCACGCTTCTTGAAGTAACCAAAGATATGAATCAAATCGCCCTTTTCAAAGACTTTTGCTTTCTCCGCTTTTTCTCCATAAGCGGCACAGTTGATATATTCCTTGCCTTTCCCATACTTTTTTACAAGCGTAAAGTTTACAACTTCAACAGCTTCTCCCTCTTTGTCAAAACTCGAAAAAGTTGGTTCTGCCAATAAATTGGCATTGATGTTAATCATTTCTTGCTTCATTAAAAATTTCTCCTTTTCTTTTCAATAAAAAAGCGATCGGAGTTTTTCTTTTCCAATCGCTGATACTCTTGCTATTTAGTTTTCCTTAGTGGGACTTCTTATCCTTACCATCTTTCCTCCTGATTTTGAGTAATAAAAAAGCAGCAAATCTATGTTCGTTAGACTTACTGCACTCTTGTAATAACCGTTTCTCTATTTAATTTTGCTTTCCCTTTTCGCTTGATATATTCCTCAATATCAAAGGCATTTTTCTTATTAAAATCTTCAAGTAACTTGTAATTCTTATGCTTTGTAATATCGAATTTGTCTGACAAAAACGGTCTGACACCTCTAAGCTGAAAGATACATTTACTGCCATCCATAACCGTTATCTCATCTTGACTCATCAGTTCCTTACCTGTCTTTTGATAATTCAATCCATAACTATTGGCATTGGAGCGTGTTTCCGATGTGTTATACAGGTCTATGGTTTCTTTTCCCAATGTTTCAGATAGCTCTTTTAGAGTTGTTTTCTCCTTTCCACCCAAGAATAGCGTACTATCACAGTTACCTACAATCGTATCTGCATTGTCCTTGTAGATTGCCTTTAGCTGAGATTGTGCCTGCAAGATAATACTTGCTGAAATTTCTCTTGAACGGATTGTCGCTATTAACTTCTCAAACTTCGGAATTAAGCCGATATTGGCAAATTCGTCAAGCAAGCACCTTACATGAACAGGTAATCTTCCCCCGTACTCGTCATCTGCCTTATCGCAAAGTAAGTTAAATAGCTGTGAGTACATTATAGACACCACAAAGTTAAAAGTATCATCTGTATCAGAGATAATAACAAAGAGTGCTGTCTTTCTATCTCCAAGTGTATCAAGCTCAAGTTCATCTTCTTTCATCAAGTCCCTAAGCTCTTGAATATCAAAAGGAGCAAGCCTTGCACCACATGAAATAAGAATAGACTTTGCTGTTTTTCCAGCAGCAAGTTTATACTTTTTATATTGCTTAACTGCAAAGTGTGTAGGCTCTTTCTTTTCCAATGCTTCAAATAGCCTATCAATGGGATTCATGTATGTTTCATCATCTTCCCTGACTTCTGAAGCATCTATCATATCCAGTAGTGTCGCAAAGTTCTTTTCTTCTCTTGGAGCTTCATAGAAGATATATCCGATAAGAGCTGTATAGTAGAGCTTTTCGGCTTTCACCCAAAAATCTTCTCCTGCTTTTTCTCCCTCTCCCTTAGTGTTCGCAATAATTGTCTGCACCAGTTTCAGTATGTCTTTTTCACTTCTGATGTAAGCAAATGGATTGTACTTCATACTCTTTTTGAAGTTGATGGTATTTAAGATTTTTATCTCATAGCCATTATCTTCAAGCATCTTGCCACACTCAATGACTATTGTGCCTTTTGGATCTGTAACACAATATGACGAGTGCATTTGCATTAGGTTTGGCTTTACATAAAATCTCGTCTTTCCGGAGCCAGAACCACCAATAACAAGTACATTCTTATTTCTTGCATACTTTGGATTTGCCGGTCTGCCATTCATGGTTAATCGCTCTGTTTGAGTAAGCAAGATATTGTTTTGGAACTTTTCATCCACATACGGCTCTATATCTTTTCTCGTTCCCCATCTTGCTGAACCATACTCTTTCCCCTGCCTAAACTTTTTTGCATTTTTCCCTTTGGTATAGACAATAAATTTAATTAGAGCTGCCGCTCCCACGCCCATTAAAATGTCAGAAGGATGAATACTTGGAATAAAGCTCATGGTATTAAGTTCTAATATTCCTTGAAAGATTTTGTCTATCACATCTCCACCAGTATAGGCTCTTACATGATGAGAAAAGATATTGCCAACATAGAAAAATGCAAGATAGGGAATATTCTGCTTTAGCAACTTTGCCTTATCTTGCACCTTAAATAAGCCTTTGATGTCTTTTAGTATCTTATCTATCATAGGCTCTGCTCCTTTTGTTTATTCTTAACTTTATCTTTAGAAACAGTGTTCTTTGCCATCTCCTTGAACTTCTCAATATTCTTGTGGATAGATTCTTTTCTTTCCGTTTTCTTTTCTGATTCTGCAAGAGCGTGTTTGAAGGCTTTATCCATGACTTTCATGTCTTTTGCCTGAAAGAATACGGAGTATTTACCGCTTTCTTTATCTTTCATCACCGAAAACTTTACCCCATACCGATTAAGTTCCTTTTTCAGTTCCTTCAGCTCTGCTTCTTCTACCGGAATTTCTTCAAGCTGTCCCTTTTTAACCATATCTTTGAGCTTTACTTCATTTCCGTTAGCATTAACCAGCTTTTCCAGTCCTCCAAGTTTTTCAGCCTCTTTCATCAGTTTCTTTAATAAGTTCAGAATTAGCTTTCCTGTTACTTTAGCAGCTTTCACTTCCATGTTAAGCGTTTTTCTTGCGATTTCTTCATTGATCAAGTTCTCTCACCTCCAGTCAGTAATCTTTCTTTATTCCTCTTTAATTTTTCTTCCTGAATAACTTTTCTGTAATCTTCTCCAAGTACCATCACAGGAATACACATCTCGATAATTCTTGAGTAAATTCTTTGGTATTCCACACTCTCCGTACAGTTTTCAATTTGGCTGTATGAAAGATTTGTGGTAAAGATTGTTGGCTTATGCTTTAAGTACCTGTTATTCACAATGTTATATACCTGCTCTTTGGCATAGCTTGTATCCCTTTCAATTCCTAAATCATCTAAGATGAGAACGGAAGTGTTTACAAGGGATTCGATATATGCGTTTTTATCAAGGTCAAATCCGCCTTTTTGAAGTTCGTTGATTATTTGTGAAAAGTTTCTAATCTTGACGCTTATCTGATACTGTTCAATCAGTGCATTGGCAATAGAGCAGGCAAGATAGGTCTTTCCGCTACCCACCGAACCATAAAACAAGAGTCCGATGTTTTCTTTTTTCATCAGTTCGTAATCTTTTACAAAATTCTTTGCGATGATAAGACTCTGATTTTCTTTTCCCTGATAGTTTTCAAATGTATATGCCCATTGAATCATGGATGTGAAGCAGATACTTTTTAATCTCTCGATTTCAAGCTGCTTTTGTCTTTCTTTTTCTTTTGCTTCTCTATCTCTATCGCATTTACAAGCTGTCTTAAATATCATCTGCTTTCCAAAAAATTCTAATGCTTTTCCATCTTTTCTTTCATGGCACACTTTACAGTAGGCGTGTCCGTCTTTGATGTATTCTTTTTCAGGATTGAAGCTGTATTCCACATCTTCTATCATCACTTTCTCTAATTCTTTAATCATAAATGTACTCCCTTGTTATATTCCTCCCATGTAGGGATATTGGTTTTTTTCTTACTTCCCTGATCTTTATAAAACCAAGAAAGAATTGTTGCTTTATGGTCTTTATATGTCTTTCCAGTACTTTGAAGATAGGTTGATAATCTCTCAATGTAGTTATCAAGCTCTCCTGCCATTTTTATTTGTAATTCGCCTATATCCTCATTCTTTAAAAAAACATTTTGAAATGTTCCAAGTCCGTTTTCCCCAAAACTATATTCTCTCTTACTATACTTACTCTTATTATTCTCTATATAGTTAGAGTCAACATTTTGAACTTCCTGAAGTTCATTTTCTTTACTTCTGAGGTTAAAATCTTTTACTTCTGAAGTTAAGTTTTTTGACTTCTGAAAGTCATTTTCTTTTACCGCTATTATGCTCATAAAATCTTTAACATAAATGACATTCGGCTTACCAAGTCCAAGCCTTACTCTTTCAATCAGTCCTATTCCTTTTTTGCTGTCTAACTCGTCCAATGTTTTTATGGCAGTAGGCTTTGAGATATTTCTTCTTCTCATAATTTCTTCAACAGTAAAATAGATAAATACTCTGCCTTCCTTGTCCACCCAGTTATTCTTAAAGGACATTCCTGTGCGTTTCAAAAGCATGGAGTATAGGATAATGGCTTCAGCAGACAGTCCCTTAAATTCTTCTCCGTCTACTAATATTTCAGGCACTTTCAGAAAGTTAAATCGCTCTGCTTCTCTGTTATAGAAATAGTCAAAGTCCATGCAAGATCACCTCCCTCCTTAAAAATTTGCAAAGAAAAAGACGATAGTTTTTTCATCTATCGCCTTTGGTAACCATTTTTATGAAATTTTTTAGATTGATTTTATTGCCTCATTGATACCTTGTAAAAAAGCTATAACAGTTGCACCAACCATCGGTATTCCGTATGGACTAACTAAGAATCCAATAATCAATGCTTCTATTCCGATGGTAACTTCTTTTTGCAGAAAAGATGCAATTGCTCCAAATATACAAAACATCATCAGCAAATATAGTAGGGCTGTTCCGATACCAAGTAGAAATGTCAGAAATGCTGTGAGGATACTTAACACCAAGCTAATTGGGAATAAGATTATTTTTATTATCCATCTCATAATTTCTTATTCCTCACTTTCAAAAACATTCTTTGTATCTCCACACACCATATCAATGCAAACATTCACATCCATATAATTTTTTAAGACTTTTTTTCGTCCTCCCTCTCCGTCTTCTACAAATACATAATGTTTGTAAAACTGCTTAAAATGCAGGATTTTCACGATTTCACTCTTTGTATCAACGCTATGCACTCCACATGTGGTGATAGGTCTTACCCATATTATGGAACGAAATGACCAAGGTAAAATTTAAATTACACTATGAAACGTAATCATTACTGCTCTTAAATCTATTGTTATTTAGATAAAAAAATATTATAATGTTCCTGTTGAGTATCGATGTTCTCTTTATCTTATTCGAAAGGAGAATAATTCCATGAAGAATTTAAGTGACCAGGACATCCTTAATATCGTCAAGGACATACAGAATACTACTCGTAGTGTTCGTGACATCATATATGCTGTCAAGGATATCATCCAAATGTTTAAACGATAAGGCTCAACTCTAGACAAAGTCTATACTGACTTTGTCTTTTTTTAATGAACTAGTTTTTCAATTTTCCGACAATATAGGACAATCCCACTTATTTTATTCATTAAAATCTTATGTTCAGCTTTGTAAATATCCAATAATTTCTCAACCAAATCGACTACTTGTAGTTCAGCAATATCTGCAGCACACAAATATAAAGATTGCACATTATATAAGTGACTCAATTCCAAATATTCTCCATTTAATAGTTGATATTTTTTGGAGATATATTTTTTTCTATCAAAAACTTTGAGCAAATATGCATTAAGTTGCCACTCCCCATTATGAGAACTTACCATGAACACTAGACCTGGAATTTCAATTGGTAAATCAAACTTTAAAGCTTTATTAAACCAATTTTTGAAATTTATATACACTGAGTCAATGTTAAACTTTTCTTTCACTATTACCTCTTCATCATGTATTCCCAACTCCTTCAGTTGTATACTTGAAAACTCCAACCCGCCTAATATGATAAAGTATAAAAATAGTGTTAACGATCTTATCTCATCGATTTTATTATCCTGTTTATATAGATTATGTTTATGAAAATACCCATTTCGTTGATATCTTGTCCATTGTGAAATTGCATGATTCATACAGCCTCTGACTTTTGCTGATAAAGCTAATTTTGCTTCTTTCGAGGTAATGAATTCATTCAATGACCCTAACGTACCATCAATCATTTCAGCATTGTCTTTAGTATATTGAATCCTTCGGTTTCCGTTTTGTCTGTTTGATCTTATAGAAAATCCCTTATCAATATTAAGTTGAACTATCTTATACATTAATTGTTCTATTGACTTTAGATACCCTGATATTATACCTGTTAATTCTAACTCACCCATCGAATGGCTATAAATATCAAATAACCATTCAGCACTGATGAAACTCTCTGAAAAATCATTTTTGCCAGTCATTGCGAGATACATCTTATTCTCTAAAAACTTCCCTTCAACTTTCAAAAAATCTTCATTTGTAAGGAATCCTGATTTACCATAGTCGAATATTGCTTTATAATCCATAGTTTGTAACATTTCGGACTTTTTTGTTCGAAAAGCTGATAATGTATTTTTACTTGGGATAATTACCGTTTTATAAGTTATTTCACTCATGATTCGTTCATGAAACTCTCTTGCGAAACTGATAAAAGAATTATATTCTGCTTCATCAAAATACTGTAAAAAGAATGATTTTATTGGGAAGACTTTTACTAAACCATTTTGATTTAACTCACTATTCCCATTCACCAAGTTAGCTAAGTCCACAAAATGTATTGCATCACGTAAAATAAATATATGGATTTCATCAACATTATCAGCCTTAGCATGAAGAGATTTTGAAATTTTATCATAATCCGTATTGCTAGCACTTTCATATGAAATATCATAAAGAAAAAATACTTCAACTCGTATGCCATTAGGGCAAAGCAACATGGAGTATGCCTCAGTTCCATCTCCATAATAATGTTCCTCAAAGAAGATTGATTTTCGCTCTAAAATATTTTTGATGATTTTAAAGATATATATTTCAATCCAAGAACGGTACTCTGATTCTTGAGCTTTGAACCTATTAAATTCTACATTTCCAATATCAAATAGATGCTTCGAGGGAAGAAATATTAAATCTTCCTCATCAATAGTTTCATCATAGATAGGGGATTCCCCAATCAAAGATTTTATGTGATAATATAATGCTCCAAAGTGATGCTCGTAAATATCGAAATTCAAATTATTTTCCATGTAATTCACCATCAATTATGATTTATACGGCTATTATACCACTAAAAACGAAAAAAACTGCAACCTTTCGGCCACAGTCACTTACAAATCTACCTCAGTCCCCTCTAAGAATTTTGCACTTATCTGCCCATCTTCTGAGATTGTAATACTGTCCAAAACCTGACACATCTCATACGAATCGAATTCCCATAAAGGCTTGTTTATCATTTCAGCCAACTTCGTACAATAATGCTTTTCTAGTGGACGATTTTCTTCCAGGATCTTATTCCACTTTCCATGCAATAGATCCACGTTCTCACTCAATAGTTCTACAGCCATTACTACGGCTTTCTCTAGCGTTTCTTCATCAATATGGTTATTCTGACAGCCAATCTGTCCTTTGACCCTATATCGATTGTTACATTGCCAAACCTTTCGTTTACCTCGACTTGTGGTCCAGTTCTTTCGACCAAAAGCTGAACCACAGGCTTTACAGAACACCTTAGTTGTAAAAGGATTATCGTCATTTTGGATGATGTAAGCTTTCAGTTGATGTTCTTCTCGAAAGTCTTTCCTCCTTGCCAATTCCAACTGTACTAATTCCCAAGTGTCTTTGTCAATAATAGCTTCATGACTATTTTCTACATAGTATTGGTTGACTTGACCATCATTTTGAACTCGTTTCTTAGTCAGAAAATCAACGGTAAAAGTCTTTTGTAATAAGGCATCACCTTTGTACTTTTCATTTTGAAGCATTTTCTGTATAGCACTAGGATACCAATTTGCCTTTCCTGTCCAACCAGGTATTTCATTGTCATTCAAATATTTAGCTATGGACTCAGGACTATACCCCTCTAAGAATTTCTCATAAATGAATTTTACTGTTTCTGCTTGCCCTGGGTTAATGATAAGCCTACCATTTTCATCCTTGTCATAACCCATGAACTTAGTGGTATTCACGCGCACCTCACCACGTTCAAACTTCTTACGAATTCCCCACGTCGCATTCTCTGAGATAGAGCGTGACTCATCCTGTGCTAAGGAAGAAAGGATTGTAAGGAGAACTTCACCTTTGGAATCCAGGCTGTCTATATTCTCTTTCTCAAAAGTCACACCAACACCAAGTTCTTTCAGCTCTCGGACGTATTTGATACAATCAAGGGTGTTTCTGGCAAATCGACTGATCGACTTGACCAAAATCCTATCCACCTTACCAGCCCTACAATCTTGTATCAACCGGTTAAAAGCATCACGTTTTTTGGTATTGGTTGCTGAGATGCCCTCATCCGCATAGATGTCAACTAACTCATAGTCCTCGTGTTTGGAGATATAATCTCGGTAATAATTAACTTGGTTTTCATAACTTGATAGCTGTTCTTCTTGGTCGGTGGACACTCGACAATATGCGGCTACCTTGATTTTCTTCCTGACCTGATGAAGAACGCTGGTCTTCACTTTCTTGGCCGGAATAACTGTAATACTTTTCCCCATTTCTATCCCTTTCTAATACTGTAATTGGTGAGGTTATCTCCCAATTTGGAATGTCTACTTCTGGCACTCGCATCCCTCGACAAGCTACTTTTCCCTCTTTTATATACTTGGAACAGCACCAAACAATTTTTTTCTTATAAGAAACTTGTCTCTTTAATGTTGAACCACAATGCTGACATTTTAACAAACCTGTAAATTTATAGGTTTTGTTTCTACCTTGTTGCCATCTTCTACTATTTAATTTGTCCTGAACTGCTTGCCAATCTTCTTTTGAAATAATGGCTTCATGATTATCTTCAATCAAGTATTGTTCAAGTTCGCCTTGGTTCAATTTTTTAGGACCATTCACACCATCATGGAAATACTTCTGCAGTAAGACTGAACCTTTGTATTTTTCATTGCTTAACATTTGACGGATCGTGGTATCATGCCATTTAGCACCTGTGACCGTTGCAACGCCCTTTTCATTTAACAGTTTGGCAATACGATGAGTACCATACCCTTCAAGGTAAAGTGCAAATATTTGCCTGACTATCAAAGCTTCTTCTGGATTGATAATCAACTCACCGTTTTCGTCAACATCGTATCCTAAGAATCGCTTGGTGTTAATGACCAGCTCTCCTCGTTGGAATTTCTTTTGAAATGCCCAACGTTGATTTCCACTCATACTCCTCAATTCGTCCTCCGCGATACTCGCTAATACTGAAAGCATCACTTCCCCTTCACTTGAAAGGGTATGAATGTTTTGTTCCTCGAAGAATATGTCTACTCCTATCGCCTTCAGTTCACGACTAATTTCAAGAACTGTAACCGTGTTTCTGGCAAAGCGAGCAATTGACTTGGTATGAATAACATCAATCTTGCCTTTACGACATTCTTCAATCATAGCTTGAAAATCTGGACGTTTATCCTTAGAACCAGATATACCTCTGTCTTGATAAACACCCATAAAATCAATATCGTCTCTATTGGAATACAGGTTTTCAAAATACTGCTTCTGATTTTCTAACGAATCTAACTGACTTCCATTAGTCGTCGAAACTCGAATGTAGGCACAGACCCTCTTCCTATGTTTTTGTCTATTGACTCTAATCTTCTTTACGGACATTTACTCTCCTTCCTATGTAATGGCACACTATATATCACTCTAAAGGGAATATTAGTCAAGTTATCAGACCAACTATTTCGACCTGATAAATTTATGCCACAGTTCATGGAATACAAATATTCCTCCTACCTTACTAGGTAGGTTTGGGAGTAATTTTTCCGCACTTATTGAAAAAAAGGCAAAAAAAATAAAGCCTGATGTTTCACCAGGCTTATAACTAAATTATGAAATTCTAAACCAACCAACAACTTTACCGAGTTTAACTGTTCCAGTAGAATCATAGAGTGAGCCATCCGCCATCCATTGACGTTTCACACGACGAGTGATCCCACCGCCACCAATTTCCAATTGGTCATTGATACCGTTCTTATTATGGTCAGAATACCCATCAATATTCTGCTCCACGCCATCAATACTTTTTCCATCTGAATCCGTCACACAGACACCAATGTGTCCATATACCAAACCATCCGTCTGAATGACATAGAAATCACCTGCTTTAGGATTCACACCCCAAGCATCGTAGATAACTTGGAATCCATTTGACTTTGCTTTTTTCAAACAGTCAATGGCATTAGTATAGGACATATTCTTGTCCGTAAGCTCTTGAACAATCTTATCTATCAGGGCAACACACTGTCCGCCATAAGGGTTAGATGGAACGGTCACCTTTTGACCGACCTTGGATAAAGCTGACGCAACCACACGGCTTGCAACGCTAGTTGGAATAGCAGTTGTTGTCCTTGAAGCAGCGTTAACCTTGAGTGTTTGTCCAACTTTAAGGATATCCGACTTCTTCAAACCATTCACCACAAGAAGGGCATCTACTGTTAAACCAAACTTCCGAGCGATTCCATAATACGTATCGCCTTTCTGTGCTTGATAGGTCTGCTCACTATGGCCTTTGGTTGTTCCTTCTACATCCTGCTCTAGCACCCATGACTTGATTCCATCAAGTAGATAAGCTCTCTTACTGTTGGACTGGTGAACATTCTTCACTTGGAGGATTTTGTAGGTGCGCCCTTTGACCCAGTTGGCGATTTTCTGACCAGTCTGATAATGAGTCGCATGAGGCAACACCCTAAGACTATCACCAACAAGATAGATTGATTTTGAAGGAGTTCCTGAACTCCCAACAGTTGAACTGGGGGGCGAGGGAACTATTGTCTTGACTTCAACTCCTGTTATTGCTGATACAAGACCTCTCGCAATGTCCTCTTTCTTGTTTTCAAAAATCGCCATATCTTGTTCATTATCGATGAAGGCAATCTCCACCAAACGATAGGTATATCCACGACTTGCTGCTTGGTTAGCATTATAAAGCCAATCTACCTTCTTAATACCACGATTTTGGAAATAACGTGAAAGGAGAGATAGGATAGCCACATCTTCCTTGTCTGCTTCTAAGGAAGATTGAATCAAGACTTCTGTACCTTTGGCACTACCATTAAAGGCATTGAAGTGCAATTCAGTAATTGAGGCGTAACCTTTACCAATACTAGTAATACTCCGATAATCATAAACATTTTGTTCGGTAATAAAATCAATCTGTTGTCCACTGTACTTAGACATTAACTTGGCTAATTCTCGAACCTTTCCTGCTTCTGTGATGCCTAGTTTGGCATTCACTGCTCCAGGATCATAGCCTGTTCGCCCTTGCCCATGACCACAAATGACTAGATGTTTTCCCATATCTTCTCACCTCTCGTTGATTTGTTTTAAAATTGCTTGTAGTTTCTCAGGTATTGGTAGACCAATTCGAACGGTATTTTCTAAGATACTTAACCCCTCATTACTGAGATAAAAGAAAATGACCATGGTTCGAATTGTTCCACCCTGCTGGATGATTGCAGTATCAATCAAATGACCTAGTGAAACTAAAAATAAAATGGCTATCTTTTTAAAGATGCCACGAAAACCGATACTACTAGACAATTGTTTCTCTACAACCGCCGCAAATATTCCAGTAAGATAGTCAATAATGATGAAGACAAGTAAAGCATATAATATACCATCCAACTCCCCAAATAGACTACCAATCAAGCCTCCAATCATGGAGAATAAAATCTTATTAAGAGTTAACAGTTCCTTCATCAGTCACCTCACTTTCTACTGAACCTTCCTGCACAATGGCAGGGTCTGACCAATCCGGTTGACCGTTCTCATCAAACCGCATCAGATAAAAACAATCATGGAATAAATCAGAAAGATTCAGAGTTAATGTGGTACTGCCCCACTGATTAAAAGCCCAAACTGTTTCTGTTGTAACCAACTGCCGCTTTCCATTTTTAATGGCAGGTCGCCTTACTTCTTCAAGATACATGTAAAAATCCTGCTCTGCTGTCTTACAACGAATGAATTCTCCATTCTTACGCATGTAAGCGAGAGCTGTCTCCAAATCAAATGGTTCTGTTACTTTGTCAATATTGAGTAATGCCATGATAACTATTCTCCTTTCCCTTCTTCAGGTTTTGTCTGTACTTCTAACAGTTCTGTCAATTCCTGTTTTTCTTTACGCAATAGGCTAAGTTCCTCATCCCTTTCCACCAATTGGATGGCAATGAGGTTCTTAGCGGTGATTTCATCAGATAGCTTGGTCACAAGCTCCTGGATAGTTAGTTTTAGTGATTGGTTGATTTGTTCTAGATTCATCTGTGAACTCCTTTATTTAATCGTATCCCATGTCAAGATGACGTCACCTCGACCTGTGATATTTACTAAGTGTTTAAAATTGTGATTGAATTGATGAAGTACGTCTTTCAAGCTGACATAGGTTGTCCCATTTCGATAGATGCGGATATCACCGATATTCAAAATGGAGCTTGGGCGGTCAGAAGCTTTAAAGGCATCAATACTCAATCGGTTAGGCAATGTTACAATTTCCCAGCCATCTGGATTGGTATATGGAGCACTAGCTAAACGTACCTTATCCCCCACCACATCAATTTGGTCGGTATCAGTACCGTTCCATGCTCGAATCCCTACAAAGCCACCGTCATTGGCATTCCAGTTATTCCATCGATTGGAACCGATAATGGTTACACCACATGGTTTCCCGTTTGACGTTCCTGTCTCAAAGGAAACCCATTGGTGGGGATATCCACTAACCTCACGAGAAATGGATGGAGAGTTGGTATAGAACTTAATGTTTCCAAGTGATAGATTGATTTTCATAGCTCCGTTGATTGCTGACAAGATTCCACCAGAAATTTTGTTGGCAGATAGGGTTACTGACTGCACTTGGGTTATAAAGGCTGATTTGGCAAATAACTGCTTAAGATAGGCTTCTGTTGCCATAAACTTGGTAAAGAAAGCTTGGTCAACCTTTAACTTATCCGCAGTGATTGCTTCTGCTCCAATTCGAGCTGCAGAGATAATACCTGTCGTAATCTTTCCTGCATCAAGACTGGCAATCTTACCGCTCGCAATCACTCCATCTTGAATATAGGTTGTGCCTGTAATTTGGACGAGTTTTCCATCGATTTTGACGGACCCATCCTTATTGAGGTTAAGTTGACTCAAAACTGTGCCTGCACTCGTTAAATTTCGAATAGACCAAGAACCAGCTAATGTGGACATTTGAGTTTGGATAGCATTAACTGCAGTCGTAGTTGCTCGACTACTTTCCAAGTTTCCAACTCTTGTGACAATACCATTTGCCGTTTGAATAACCTGTGAAAGATTACCTTGCACACTACCGATGGTCTGAACATGACTATCCACGGTACTTTTTACTTCATTAAAAGCACGAACTCCTACAAGCTCCGCAAGAGATGGACTCCAAGCATTGTTCGATTTCCCTTTTTTAACACTGATGTCACCAATATACAAATCGGCTGAGTGACCCTCAACCGTTGACTTGTTATTATCAAACCGAATATAGCCCTCATCAAAATTTCCTGTATTAAAAGTAACAACTATATCCTCCGCACTCGCTATTGAAAGCTTTCTGTTTGAAATCAATTGTTGAGCAGAATCAAAATTAGCAGTACTGCCTTTTACTCGTTTCAAGAACCAGACATCCATACTTACTAGGGAAGAATTGTTAAAACCTTTAAAATACAAAGTGTAATCTGTATTTCGCTCAACCATAAAGCGATTTAATCCAAAAGTTTTCTCAGCAGTTGAACTTGTGTTCCTAATAATGTACATTTTTTTGTTATTGTTATAGAAAAATGTATGTGTGGTAAGTGAGGAATTGGGATATGGAGTATAGCCATCTGTTGGATTTCCCCATTCAACCAAGTTCTCTTCACCTCTCGGAATCAATGTCTTTGTCTCTGAAATCATTCGACTAAAACTATCTGATGTTTCCCTGACTTTGTTTTCCAAAATAGTCGTTGTCGCATAAGGGGTAAGAGCAGAATTCGTAATATAACCACGTCCAACAATATTACTATCTACCTGAGCTTTTGTTTGATAACCTTTGGATGATATTGCTGATTCTACTTGAGTTGAAGTTAATCGTTGTTCGATTTGACCTGCTTGTGTCCGAATTGATGTTTCCGCATTTGTCATACGTCCAGTTAAATTATTAAAATCTGTCTGGGAAACCTTTGTTTTTACTGCATCAGAAGTGACTTTTAGGTCAGCCTTAGTTTGCGTAATTTGATTCCCATTTGTATTGGCTTTTGATAAGGCAGCATCCGCTGTGGTTTTTACCCCATCCACAAAAATCTTGTCAGCTTTCAAGAGTATAGACTGACTGGTTTGTGTAATACTTGTCGTGTGGCTATCAACTGTCCTTTTCACATTATTAAAATCTAACTGGCTAACTTTAGAAGAAACATCATTTACCAGTTGACGAATAGCTGTCTCAGCAGTCGAGAGTTTTCCTGAAGCTTCTGTCAATCTTGTTGATATCTGCTCAACACCATTTGCAGTCTGATTTATTACGGTACGAACAGATTCAATTTCACTAACAGTATCCGCAGGATTATCAGAATACCCTGTATCGACTGATGATTTCGCAACCTTTAAGCCTGCAACGAAAAATCGTACTCCATTAGGTATAGTACTCCCACCATACTCTGTCCGAAATTGAAGGGAGCCATCACTTAAAACATGAACTGTTTTAGAATACCGTTTCCAAAATTGGGTTACTGCAATTGTCTCATCCCTTTCAGCAACTCGAGCCACTGGTGCTCGATAGACAGGAGACCCTGTCCATGTTGAGGATAATTTTACATTCTCAAGTGGCTGACTTGCCCTTGCAAAAAAACTAAAAGTAATCACATCACCATTTTTAACAGCTATATTTTGATGACTACCATTATAGCCATGTTGCGTTGATCGAACTTTAAGGCCTCTGAACTCCTCTGACTCAATATGCCAGTTAGAACCGTGATGCCAGGTATTACCTTTGTCACTCCAGTCTCTTGTTCCAGTCATGAGGTTTAACCCATCAAAGGCGGTTGGGATTTTCCCTTCAACTTGTATTATCTCAGTTGTAATCCTATTTCCTAAGTGAGTAATTAGAGTTTCTGCACTTGTCAGTCTTTGTTTGGCAAAGTCGAAATCACTTGATTTTACACGTTGTGAAATCTGTTCACCCTGCTGTCGAATGGTGGATTCTGCACTTGTCACTCGACCTGTTAAGCTATCAACCAATTGCTTACTTGCAAGGAGTTTTATATCCTCTTTAGTTTGGTTAATACTTGTCGTTGCTGTCGCAATCTGACCAGTTAAAAGCGATTTAGCAAGGTCAACCAAGCGACTAGCTTCAGCTATTGCTTGGGTTTTGGCACTTGCTATTTTCGTTTCTGTTTGATTTCGCTCTATAGTCGTCAGGCGATTGGCTTCTTGAATGGCATCAACCTTGGCTTGTTCTGCTCTTCTGAGAGCTTGAGAAGCCCCAGTCTGTGCCTGCTCTGCCTTGAGCTTGGCTTCATTAGCTAGACTAGTGTTTGCCCCAGACTTGGCAAGGATATCCTGAAACGTGCGATTATTCTCCGCTTCATGTGTCCGCATTTTTTGGTTAATGACAGAAATATCTGAATCAATACTAGCCTTAATCCTATCCGCATATACCTCACCATGACTCTGTGCCTGCTCAATAGCATCATCAATGGCAACTTTTCGTTTATCAAACTCCGCTTCAAAAGCTCGGTTGGCATTCTCAAGTGCGACTTCAATAGAAACAACTTCACTCCGTTGATTTCCTTCAATGAGGTTACTTGCCAAATTTGATAAGCTGCCTGCCGACTTGCTTGAACCAACACTCGCTTTGTCATCAAAGGTGATGGTACGGTAAGTCTCAGCCAACGGATCATAATCATATGCGATGGCTTTCTTTGACATATCAATTCCATGGAGCTTACTTTTCAGAGTTACCGTGTCCCCAAGATGAACGGTTTGACCATCTAGCTCAAACGCTTCAATGACAATGGCATCCTTGGGTTTATCAATGCCCTCCAATCGAAACTTGTCACTAGCCCACTCGATCAACTCCTGTCGAGTTTTTAGATTGTTATTCGAATAGCTAACCTCATTTATAAATGGATAGGAATTAATCAAGGGACTATCAACTGTTACTCTTAGATTAGTCTCCTCTTTCTGACCTTCATTTTTGAAGGTTGAAGTTGCATGAATCCGAGTAATGACCTGAGAACTTTCCTTGGTACGCTGGTACTTTTTCAAATTGTAGTGGGTCGATATGACCACACCACGGTCTTGACCTCGGTTGGTTCTGATGGAAATGGCAAGGTTATCCCGAACCAACTCTCCCTCCCAAGTACCAACAATGGAATGTTTGCCATCAAGCAAAGCTGAGTAAAGTGTTTGTTCCTTATCGCTTGTGTAGGTTCTGTTCCTTACGATATCGCTGGTAAAAGAAAAGTCACCCAAAGGAGACTTGCTCGCCATGACTAGAGAAGAGAGAGCTGTTGCACAGGCAACTTGTTCACAAGAAAAAGGAGAAACAATTCTAGTCATGACATCATCTGAAATATGATAAGCTGTCACTTCTAGAGTTGAATCACCTTCAATAATTTTCTTGATCCGAAACAACTGGTGTCCTAATACTGGTACTGGACTTCGAACCAAATAATCCTCTTTAAGCTCACGATACAAACCACTATCCGTAATTGGATAGGTAAAGGTCAAAACAAAATCCCCATTCAAGGTTTCCTTGACACTTGCCTTAATGGTTTCAGGAAGTGGTTTTCCATGCCATTTTGCCGTTCGAACAGTTTTGTCCAATAATGATAACACTAAGCCCACCCCCAATTCATTTCTATTGTTAATGATGTGATGCCAGCACCTAAGACAACTCCAACCGAGTCATTTCTGGCCGCATCAATGGAAATAAAATCGCCAGACCATTTTACAGGCTGACCTCTTTGTGTCTTAAAACTTGGCTGACTAGGATTATTATCCATAATGAGTGTTTCTTGTAATCGCTCCAAGCGTATGACATCATCCCCAATCGTAAAGCTAGTTTCACTACTTGAGTTGCCGCTTATGGTAATCTTTGGAAAAGCAATGGCTGAACCTTGACTTCTCAAAGTACCACTAGTCCTAAACACCTGCGAGGTCGTCGTTTTGAACCACTTGGTTGGGTGACAAGAAAAGGTAACCTTAAGTTCATACACCCCCAACTTATCCTTTTGAACTGGAGTATGGTAAACCTTGTAACACCAAAATCGTATGGTCTTGAAACTAGCATTCTCAAGCCAAAATCCTTCTTTCAAAAATAGCTTCAAAAAGGAAAATAACTGTTCTTCACTAGGTTGTACAAGATAGAGGGTGTAGCTCAGTTCCATGACACTTCTGCGAGGATTGGTTTGAAGAACCGCTCCTGACAGGCCTTGGTGTTCTATCAATTGCGTCTTACTTTCACTTACTCTGATTGAAGGACTATCTTCCACGATTACCTTAAAAGGAAAACTAGACGTGGATACTCCACCAATGGTTAATGCATTATGTCTAATCATGGTTTCACTCCTCTCAATCCTTGTTGACGTTCTAATTCATACACAAGTTTTTCTCCAACCATCTCCGCTAGTCGGTGAAGGTCAGTCTCTTCTCTTACTGTGTTACCTGTAATAGTAATGTGAATGGGTGGTAGATTGCTTGTCATGGTCTTTGCGATTCCTCGACCAATTGCACCTAACGTTTGATCATTCAAAGGCAAGACTGCTTCTTTTCCAGCCTCACCTCCAACCATTAGGCTATTGCCGTTTACCCCAAATGCGGTTGGTTTGGTTAAAATTCCTCCTTTGGCATACCAATCTATAGAAATTCTTGGAATACCGCCCTTCAACCAATCGAGCGGATTGGCTGAACCAGATACTCGAAAATGAGGAAGGGGAATATGCGGCCATCTGATTTGGAAGTTAAAAAGATTTTTAATGGCATTGATGGCGTTACTTACGGCATCTCTCGCTCCATTGATCGCATTTGAAATGGTATTCTTGACACCATTCCAAACGGATGACACCGTGCTTGAAATGCCATTCAAGACACTAGAGACCGTGTTTCGGATACCGTTCCAAATATTGGAGACTGTTGAGCCGATGTTAGATAAAATACTGGATATGGTCGATTGGATTGCTGACCAAATGGATGAAACGACTGAACTGATAGCTGTCAGTAAATTTGAGATGGTATTCTTGATACCTGTCCAAGCAGTTGAGATGTACTGGGCGATGAAATTGAGGGCTAAGGAAATAAGGGACTTAATGCCCTCCCATGCCATCGACAACACCTGTTTGATGGTTTCCCAAGCGCCAGTCCAATCACCAGTGATAACCTGCATGACTGCCTTAATGATACCAAGTACCACATTGATAGCAGTCTCGACAACAATCTTTATCATCTCCCAAGCGGCTGTAATGATGAGTTTAATATTTTCCCAGCTTGCCTGGATGAGCGGCCCAAGAATAGTCATCACCGTTTGAATAACCGTAGTGATGGCATTCCATACCGTGGTTGCAGCATTTAAAATCAATTGCTGGTTTTCAGTCCACCATGTGGTTAGCGTTCCCCAGATGGACATAACAAAACTAGAAATCTGCTGGCTGATCATGGACAGAAAGGCAAAGATACTATTCCAGATTTCCGTCACAGCCGTTCGAAAGCCTTCGTGATTCGTCCAGAGTTCTTTTAACCCAACAATCAGCAAGGTAATGGCAGCTACAATACCAACAATAATCCCCACAATCGGCAAAAATGCCGTTATCATTCCAACTACGGTTGTCCCCATAGCGGCTGCCGCAACCTGTAAGCCCAAGAAAACAGGAAGTAACATCCCTACCACAGCTAAAATTCCTGTGAAGATAATGACGACTTCCTTGATGGGACTGGATAAGTTGGTAAACCAAGTCGCTAGTTGACTAACAATGTCTGCCAAACTTTGAAAGACTGGAATAAGCATCTCTAGAATCGGTTGACCGATAGCTGCTAGAGCATTAGTTCCAGACTGTCTTAAGTTTCCCAGAACGTTTTCCAGTCCGTCTGATTCCCTTGCAGCTTGTCCCAAGGCTCCAGAGAGTTCATTGCCGTCCTCTACCATTTGGAGAAGTGTTAACTGCTTCTGAGCTTCTGATAGTTCATTGAAGGACTTTCCATAGAGCTTGTTCGCCGCTGCATTACGAGTGGTTTCTGTCGCAGAAATACCTAGAGCTGCGTCATTTTCATAGTTTCCTTTGAGGAAGGACTGTAGGTTTTCGGTGACTTCTTCGATGGATTTGTCGTAAAATGCTGCCCCATCAGCCGCTGCTCTGGTGGCACGAGTGGTCAGATCCAAAGCCTGAGCCGTATCCATTCCAGAGGTTTTGGCAAAGGAAGCCATCTGAGTGAAGGAGCCTTGAAGACGCTCTGGAACAATGTCCATCTCTTCCCCAATCTTATTGAGGGCATCCTTAGCAGCATTCTCCATATCCCCAAATACGGTAGAGAATTGGGCATTGCTGGCTTGAAGTTGAGCTGCCGCAGACATGGACTCTGTTCCGACTTCGAAGATTTTCTGAGAGATGTTTGCTAGCTTCTCACTGGTCGCTTGAAGTGCCTCAGCCCGAATGGTGTCAGACATGGCTTTCATGCCATCTTGAGCACCATCGGCAGAGGATTTGGTCTCATCCATCTCGTTGTTCAGGTTATTGAGAGCGGTCTTTGCTTGGTTCAACTCAGCTTCCATCTTATTGGCTTCAATGGAATTCTCACCATATTCACTCTTTGTCAGGGCTAGTTGCTTTTCGAGATTGGAAATTTGTTTAGAAACAATTTCTGACTGTGCTCCAATCTTTTGTTGTGCTATGGCATTGCGTTCTGCTTCGGAACTATTGGATGACAAAGCACTTTCTTGTAACTCAAATTGAGACGTGACCTTGTTCATCTCACTTGCTAACTGCCCCTGCTCCACTTGGAGTTTATCTAATTGTTGAGCCGCTGAACTACTAGCTCGACCGTGATTCTCAAGTGTTGATGACACATCAGCTAACTTAGTTTCATAGGACGTTAGCAGCCTTTGAGTAGTTTCCACCTCACGTTGAAAGGCACGGTACTGGTCTGCCCCAATATCCCCAGCCTTAAATTGAGCTTCCACCTGTGATTGAGCTTGACGGAGCGTTGCCAATTTTTCTTTGGTTGTCTCGACTTGTTTTGCCAAGATTTCCTGCTTTTGAGTAAGGAGGGTGACATTGCCTGTATCAAACTTGAGAGCCTTATCAATTTGTCTTAGTTCTTTGGTAGCTTCAGATGCTTGTTTGTTTACACCCTTTAAGGCATCTTGTAAGGGTTGAGTATCGCCACCAATTTCAATCGTAATTCCCTTTATGTTTCCAGCCATAGTACCTCCTTTCTACCATCAGAAATTATCAAAATCAGCTTGAGTTGCTGGGCGTGTTTGAGAAGTTTCTCGAGTACGCATCTCCACATAGTCTGTTTGGTAGTCAAGTGCCATCCCAATAGAGATATGTTTTAAATCGTCAATGGTCAGGCCAGTCTCCTTACAACAGGAGAAATAACTCTCTACTGTGAAGATTTCTTCACTCGCTGTTTCTGTTTCATCTGCTTTTTTCTGGTTGACATCCCTTGGTTCAACATATTCATCAAGACAGGGGCTACTTCCTGAACTGGAAATTCTTCCATCTCCATATAAAAATCCACAAATGGTTTCACTCGTGGATTGGCTGACTTCGCAAAGACCCAAAAGATTCGATGGAAAAATGTCATATCGAAATCAGACAGAATAGAAACATCAATATGATGTGCCTGTAATTCCTCTCCATCTTCTAATTGGTCAAGTTTTGCCAAGATTGCTTGACTATTGACCATCGAGAATAAATCTTGAAAATAGTCCTTGCCAAACTGCTCTTTATAAGCGATTGGGGTATAGGCATTGGTTGCTAACTCGTAGGTCGTGCCTGCTATGGTAATACTTTCTCTCATTGCCTTCTCCCTTACCTACGAGGTTCAAAAACTGCCTTGAACCAGTTTTCACGAATCTCATCGCTCGTTTCCTCCGTTGTACGTCTACGTACAACCTTATCAAGTGGGCGAGGGCTGGCAGTAAAGGTCAACTCTACCTCATTGATATCTGAACCAGACTTGGTTTTTGAACCAACAGTCGGACGAGATGCGTAACAATAATACAAAACGTGTAATGTTTCTTTTTTATCCCCTTCAAAACGGAACATCAACGCAAAATTTTTCTTTTCGCTGTTTGCGATTTCTGAAATGGTATTTGTCGTCGCATCCAACTGCTCTCCGAGGACTCGAGTCAAAAATTCCTGCGTTAGAAGGGCAACTTTTAGTGTTCCCTCATAGCCATCATTTGACTCTGTTGTATAAAAATTGATATTGTCTGCCTTATATGAACCCTTATCGCCAGTTGGTTCAAGGGTTAATTCTGCAGCACCACGAAGTCGTTCTACATTGCCGTATGTCAACGTACCATCAGAACCTTCGCTTGTAACTTCTGCCCAATGGACATCTTGTAGTCCAAAGGTGACCTTATTCTTTTCAGCCATATTATCCTCCATGTAATGTGATGTAATAGGTTATTTGGTAGAGTTTCTCTGATGAGATATAGGTCTCTACTTTTTCAAAGTAAATAAGGTGGCTGTCAAATAATGACTCCACCTTTTGTTCAGTTGCTATATCTTTCTTAGTGGTATAGAGTTCCACTAGCAGGTTATTCTGCTTATGATAGGTCCAATTGTCTGCACCATGATTTTCTGAATCAGTCACCAAATACACCAGATACGGTGGTCTTGGACGACTCCCTTCTTCAAAATGATGGTAGGCGAGTGGGAGCTGTAATTCTTTGAGAATGGAGTACATTTCGCTCAGTAACATGTCATATCACACTCGCTTTCTCAGCTTTTCTTCTAAGGATTGTATTGCTTGTTTCTCAACAGGTGCGATATGCTTAATTCCCTCAACTCGCCCACCAGAGCTTTTGGCATGACCATCTTCTAACAGATGCGTCAGGCCTGGCGTTCGATTATGAATAGTCTTGGTTAGACCTGTACTGGTATCAATCGTTGCTTTACTCTTCCACCCTTTGGCATAGGAACCACTCTTTCTAGGTGACGTTACTTTCAAGGTTACGATGGATTCCTCGGTGACTTCCTCTACAACTTCACGCATCACCTCTGTTGTATCCTCTACAAATTCCGCCAGCTCATTTGCGATGGCAGTTTCTAGTGCATCCAGTCCAATTTTAGTCAAATCTCTCCTCCTTAATGGCGACTATGTAAATCAGTTGTCGTGGCACTGTATCTCCATCAATAGACTCAATCCCATAAGTTTGACCACGAAATTGAATGTGAGTCGTTAAGGAATGAAGTCCAAGAATTGCCTTTTCATACCTGAGGGTGAACTGGACTTTCTCTTGTTCCAGTTTCGTCACACTCCCACCCCTTTCGGTCAAGGTGAGAGGACGACAAGAGCACCACCTGTCAAATAAAGGTATCCATGTCGAAGTTTCATTGCCAATCTCATCTTGAACAATCTGTCGAATCTGAAATGACAAGCGTTCCCTCAATGGTGCAATCTTCATCAGAACACATCCTTTCGTTCAGCCAGCAGCAAATGATAGAGAGTCTCTTTCAACTCCTTATGATTGGCATCTTCTCTGTGTTCATAAAGATAGGCAACCCCATATAGGATTGCCGTCTTTAGAACATCTGAATACGTCGATTGTCGTAAAATATCTTCACAGAGTTGTTGACTGGTTTCAAGCAACTGCTCAATCAGCCCATCCTCATCATCGTGTTCCACTTTGAGATATTGTTTTGCCTCTGCTAAACTAACCATAATTACTTAGCCTTCACGGTTAATGTCTTCACGGCTTCAGGTAGGACTAACTTACCATCAACACGTTGTGAAGCAAGAAAACCAATCTGTCCATTATTGGCATAGAGTTCGTTCAAACGTTTGAAGGTACGACCCTGACGATCCGCAATCCAATAATATGAGAAATCACCAAATGCAATGGCCTTGTTTCCTGCTTCAGGAAGTGGGGCAAAGGTTGATGTATAGTATGGACGATTTAGAATCAAATCTGGTTGTCCAGCTTGAGTGGATGGCTGCCAAATGTAGTTGCCATTATTATCTTTGAGTTTACGGATAGCTTTGACAGTCGTATCATGTAAAATCCAAACTGCGTTCTTACGATAGGGTGCTGGTAGAGAATGATACAGTTCAATCATGTCATCAAAGGTAATATCCTTTGTAGCCGTCGTTGGACCTGTAACTTCTGCCTGAGTAAAGATACCTGTTGGTTTCTTAGAACCATCACCAATCAAGAATGCCTTTTCTTCTTCCGTTCCAATACGACGAGCAAATTCAGCTGTCATATAGGATTCAAGGTCAAAGACTGAATCGTTTAGCAACTCTTCTGAAATGCGAATGGCAGTACCAATCTTATGAGAGTCGAGTGTCACCTGACCAAAGGTTTCTTCTGTTTCTGGATATAAACCATTTTCATCCATCCATGAGGCTGATCCATGTCCAGTCACAACAGGAATCTTTCGCTCACCACTAGATGTTTTGATAACAGTCGCAAGGCTACGGAAGAAATTCTCTTCTTGTAATCCTTGAACTAGTTTCTTCTCATACTCATCAGGAACCAGATGACCACCTTCGGTATCTTCCCCAACTCGAAGGACGTCTTTGACATCAAAGAAGTGACGCTTACGGACACTTGTCCAAAATGTCTTGGCATAGCTATCTGAAGCCACACCTTTCTTTTCCTCTTCAGTAGTCTTGTCATTCAGAACTGTAGTGGGTTGCCCAATTAAAGCCTGTGAGGCTGGTTGAGCAAGTTCAAGGTCAATCTTTTCTTGTCGCTCCAATCGAGCAATCTCTTGATTGTAGAGGTTGATTTTTGCTTCCATGTCATCATAGCGTTTGGAATCTTCCTCAGATACAAGTCCATCTTCTGTTCGAACAGAATCAAGGAAGGTTTTTGCTTGTTGCCAAGCTAGGTTACGTTTTTCTTTCAATTCAAGTAATTTAGACATCAGTTCATATTCCTTTCGTTATTTGAGCAAATTCAATCGTTTTTCCAACTGATTGATAGGGATTGTTTTCTTTGGTTGTTGGACTTCAAGCTTCGCCTGCATTTTGATAAGTAAATCTTGTTGGGCGGCAGTTCGACTGAAAGAATAACTCTCAATATCAGTTCCATGTTCCCCTTGTTTGTCAAAGAGAATCTTGTCCGCAAAGCCCAGTTCAACAGCCTTTTTGGCATTGAACCAAGACTCTGAGTCCATGAGGTGTGATAGCTTGGTTCTTGAAAGTCCTGTTCTTAATTCATAGGCATTGATGATGGATTCCTTGATTTCGCCCAACATTTCAATGACCTTCTGCATATCCTTGGCTTCACCTTGTGCCACAGTCCAAGGGTTGTGAATCATCATCATGGCAACCGGACTCATAGAAACCGTTGTACCTGCCATGGCAATGACACTAGCAGCACTTGCGGCTAAGCCATCAATCACGACATGGACATCACCTTTGTAATCCATCAGCATGTTATAGATTTGAGCCGCCGCAAAAACATCACCCCCTGGACTATTAATCCAGAGGGTGATGTCTCCACTTCCTGCATGTAAATCATTTTTAAATACTTGTGGCGTGACTTCATCGCCAAACCACGTCTCATCAGCAATCTGTCCTTCAATACGAAGTGTTCGACCACTATCACCTTCTGTAAAATTCCAAAACTTATGCATCCATATCCTCCTCAGATTGAGTTTCTTGTTCTAACGGTGCTTGTTTCATAAAGCCACCTGCATCCTTCAGTTTCGTCATGTTTCCGTTTATCAAGTAGAGATTGCCACCATCCTCATCTGAGAGGAGGTTCAAGTCCTCAAGTTCACGAATATCATTTGTCGACAGCCAGCCATTTTGTCTACCAATCGCATAACCATTCATTCGACTCTGATAATCACCACGAAGAAGACCATCCACATTAAACTTCACAAAGTAGGTTTTCTTTTCTTCGGGTAAAAAAAGAGACCTCTTGAAAGCCTGTTCGAGACGAACTACCCAGGGGTCTAAGGTATATTTTACAAATTCTAGAGATTGTTGCTCAATGTTTGAAAATGAGGATTTCTCCAAGTCGCCAATCATATGAGGTGGAATGCGGTAAAGCCTTGCAATTTCATTGATTTGAAATTTTCTTGTCTGAAGAAACTGAGCTTCTTCAGGTGGAATGCCTACTTGAGTGTATTTCATCCCTTCCTCAAGTACTGCCACCTTATGTGCATTGGTTACCCCATTATAGACTGCATTCCATGAATCTCTCACTCGTTTTGGATCTTTGAGAATACCTGGGTGTTCCAAAACGCCACCTGGATTTGCACCATTTTTAAAGAATGATGCCCCATAGTTTTCCGTAGCCAAGGTCATACCGATAGCATTTTTGGCAAGGGCAATTGGAGAATAACCGATCAAGCCATCAAAACCAAGACCAGGTACATGAAGAACATCTTCTGCTCTCAAGATAGCATCTCCTTTTTCCTTAAAGTTAGGATTTTCCTCTGACTGACGCTTGTATTTGTAGTAGAGCTTACCACTCTCGTCTCGATGAACTGACATTTTATCTGGTAAGAGTGGGTAAAGACTGATAACTTGTCCACTCCTATCTCGGATAATCTGGACATAGGCATTGCCCCATATCAATAGATGGGTCATCAAGGTTTCTCTAAAGACAAAGGATGACATCTCGGAGTTAGGTTCATCATGTAAGAGAAAATAAAGGGGATGTTCCACCTTCTTCTCCTTTCCAGTTGCCGTTCTCTCATAAACGTGAATAGGTAGTGAAGCTACTGCTTCAGCTAAGATACGGACACAAGCATAGACAGCTGTCGTCTGCATAGCTTTAAACTCATCCACATTCTCCCCACTAGTCGTTCGTCCAAACAGATATGAGAAGTCCTGACCTTCATAACTATTTCGTGGTTTATCTCTAGCACGCTTACGTCCCAGTAAATCTAGTAGTCCCATACTTCCTCCTTTTGAGTACGAAAAAAGCACCTCGATTGAAGTGCTTATCGTTTATTCTTAGATGGTTTTCATCTCTCCTTCTTCAAGAAGATACCATGTTCTATCACTTTCTTGAAGTTATATCCTCAATAAGAAAAGTTTTAATGATTCCGAATGTATTCTAAAATTGCATCATAATCTAATTCGGATGAAGCTACTCCAAGTCCTAACTTCACTACTTCATCATCAGTCTGATTTAACACGATGCCATTTAATTATAGGAAAATAATCATGACAAAAACTCCAATTCGCTTGTTCCCATCAAGGAAGGCATGATTATTAACTAGCGAATAACAAAGTCTAGCAGCCTTTTCTTCAATACTTGGATACTTCTCAACACCAAAATAAGTACTAAAAGCTGAAGATAGTGAAGATTCTATTAAACCAATATCCTTAACACCATCTAAACCCCCAGTAGCTTGAATTAACCTAGTGTGTAATTCAATCACCTGTTCAACAGTTAATACTTTCATTTTGCCAATTCATTAAATGCATCAAGATGGCGTGATAAAACTGAAGTCGCAACTTCATCCAAAGTTGATTGTTCAACAACTGTAGGGGTTGCCTGTTCCTCTTTAATTAGACTCTGATAGTCCACTAATACATACTTTGGTGTGTTATTTTTCAATATTACTGCAGTACCATTCGTATCGACCATACGAGCTACCTTAGAAAAGTTTTGATTTGCTTCAGAAATAGAGACTAAGTTTTCAATATTGATTTGCATGGTAATATCCTCCTTTTCTCTATTCTACCACTTTTTAGGATATATTCAACCTATTTAGGTTGTTTTTATCCTAAAAAATTAAAATACCACGTTCATCATAAACACTTCCTTCATCGGTTTGATGACGAATGCAACGATCCAGTCCCATAATGAGTGCTACAATACCGTCAATCTTCTCGACTGACTTTTCCTTATCAGGCTTGATATTACCAGCAGGGTCTTGTCTCATGACTACGTTTTGTCCCATCCATTTAAGAACTGGATGCCCACCATGTTGAATCTTGCCTTCCATCATTAGTTTATAGAGTTCTTTAGATGGTGGACTCATATCCTTGTATCCCTGACCAAAAGGCACCATGGTCAAGCCCATTCCTTCTAGATTCTGAACCATCTGCGTCGCATTCCAACGGTCATAGGCTATCTCCTTGATATGATAGATTTCCGATAAGTCTTCTATAAATTTTTCGATAAAACCGTAGTGAACTACATTACCCTCCGTAGTTTTGATGTAGCCTTGACGCTCCCATACATCGTACAGAACATGGTCACGACGACATCTCAGTTCCAGTGTATCCTCAGGTAGCCAAAAGTAAGGCAGTACGATATAATTTTCCTCTTCGAATCTAGGAGGAAATACCAAGACTAAAGCTGTTATATCTGACGTACTAGAAAGGTCTAAACCTGCATAACAACTACGACCCTTGAGGCTATCAAATTGTATAGGATCGTTTCCTTTGGCATAGACATGTTCTGGAATCCAAGCAATACTTGAGCTTGTCCACATATTTAGACGGAGCTGCTTAAAAACATTCTCTTCTGCCGGGTTATCAAGTGCCTGTTGGTAAGCTTCTCTAACACGGTCAATCCCAATTGTATGCCCTAGTGAAGGGTTGGCTCTTCTCCAGTTTGCTTCATCATTCCAATCATCTTCATCGGATAATCCATAAACCACTGGATAGAATGACGTATCCTTCTTTCTACCATTCAGAATATCCAATGCTTTGGAATGCAACTCGTAACAGATAGAGTTTCTATCCGTTCCAGCTGTCGTGATAATAAAAAAGAGGGGTTGTTCCCTTGCGTCTCCTGACCCTTTGGTCAATACATCATACAAATGACGATTAGGCTGAGCGTGGATTTCATCAAAGACCAAGCCAGATACGTTTAGTCCATGCTTTGTCCCAGTCTCTGCAGAAAGAACTTGGTAAAATCCCGCATTGGAATAATTCACTATCCTCTTTGTCGCCCCCATAATCTTTGAGCGTTTCACAAGCGGTCTACTCATCTGTACCATCTGTTTGGCCACATCAAATACGATTGACGCTTGGTTTCGGTCACAAGCCGCACCATAAACTTCTGCACTGGCTTCATTATCTGCATAGAGTAGATAAAGTGCAATAGCTGCGGCGAGTTCGGACTTGCCATTCTTTTTTGGAATTTCAATATAGGCAGTTAAGAACTGACGGTTACCATCTTCTTTCACAATCCCAAATAGATCACGAACAATCTGTTCCTGCCACGGCAACAAATCAAATCGATTTCCTGCCCACTTGCCTTTGGTGTGGGAGAGGTTATTGATAAATGTTACTGCCCTATCAGCCTTTGCCTTATCATAGTGTGAGGTTGGAAGCATGAATGGACTTGGTTCATAATGATAGCTCATAAAATTCCTCCTAACAAATCTTCCATTTCATCACCAGTACCAACTTCTGAATCCATCGTTGCTAATCGGTTTCGTGCTGAAGGTGTCAAACCAAATTGTTCACAGAATTTAAGCATGATTTTGAGGTTGGTCTGGCTGATAGAGACTTGAGGGACTTGTTGGAGATAGCCATTCGGAGTTTTGATAATGGAGCCATGCTTGGAAAGGAACTCTTCTGCCTCTTTCCAGCGAGCGTATGCTTGACAGTAACCTGCAAAAGCAGTCATGTCCATTTCGGTTAAAATTCCCATCTGTTCGAGAATTTTTCCCATCCGTTTCCACTCCTTTTTTGCATCATCTTCAAGCCACTGTGGGCAACGTGGGGCTTTTTGTTTGGGTTTGACTTCATTCGTAGGGAGTGGTCGCTTACCAGGATTTCCCTCAAGTATTTTCATATTCGTAGGCTTTGGTTTTCGCCCCCTGATTGCCACAATCTCACCTCCTTTAGAGTAAGAAAAAAGAACTCAATTCGAGTTCTTTCTTAAAGTTCATTAAAGTTATCAAGTACGGCCTGATAGACAATTCTGTCAATATCGTCCATGTTATCTATTTCATTCCCATATCTATATTGGTAGATATATTCACCATCTCGCTTGATAGTCAGTATTCTAATCCAAGCACTGTCTATATTCCTTGGGTCTGTTGTGTCTTCACGGAGAAACTCACAAACGTAGTGTCTGTCTCCAACCGTTCGAGTCATAATTTCCCACATCTCACATTACCTTTTCTACGATATCAATTCCATACAAAACATTTAGGCAACTGCCGTTTTCCCACTTAACTAAGAGTGAACCAATGTCATCCACTCCAATCACAGTTCCAAGTGTGCCTTTAGGAACTGGATGGGGGTCATCCATTCTAACTAATCTAACCTTAGTCCCAACCGGATAGGTTGTCTTTAGGTTATTGAACATTTTTGCGTCCATGTTATTCTCCAATCTTTTCAAATGCCCACTTAACTGCATGTCCAAAGTCTTCGAATGTTCCTGCTTCTTGGAAAATGCGGTCAAATCTGCGTTCAAAGTTTTCAAACTCTACAAGACTATCAGCCGTTTCGTAAATCTCAACTTCTGTTCCTTTATATCCATTCGATGCAACGATGACCCAATCTTTGTAAGGAATGATACTTGCGGTTGTTGGGTAGATTTCATAGAGTTTTTCAAGTGTTGTTGTCATTCTTTTGTTCTCCTCTTCTTTTGTTGTGTACATATTAACTCTAAAGGAGATTTATATCCAGTCATTTATGGAATATTTTGAAGATATATTTGATAATTATTCGTTTGCTAATATGGAAGTCGCTTCAGCAAAGGTCAAAGTCTGTCCATCACGCAATACCGTCACGTTTTCATTTCCAATTGACTCTATATAACGTTTGACAATGACATCCACAAACTTCTCATCCAACTCAATGCCGTAACAAACCCTTCCAGTTTGGTCTGCGGCCATTAGGGTCGAACCAGAACCAAGGAATGGATCAAGAACAAGCGTTCCTCGCATCGATGAATTTTGAATAGGATAGGCCATGAGTGGAATTGGTTTCATTGTTGGGTGGTCTTTACTAGATTTTGGACGGTCATATTCCCAAATGGTTGTTTGTTTACGGTCACTGAACCATTGATGTTTACCCTTTTGTTTCCAGCCAAAGAGACATGGTTCATGTTGCCACTGGTAGGGACTACGTCCAAGCACCAATGAGTTCTTTTTCCAAATGCAACATCCACTCAGATAGAAGCCCGCCTCTTTAAATGCCTTCCGGAAATTCAATCCTTCCGTATCCGCATGGAATACATAAATGGAAGCATCAGTTTCCATATGTTTTTCTACCTGAGAGAACATATCAAAGAGAAATTGGTAAAAGTCACTATCAGGCATGTTGTCATTGAGAATCTTTCCGGCTGTTTCTTCCACATCAACATTATAGGGAGGGTCTGTCACAACCAAATTTGCCTTATTATCACCTAAAAGTTGGTCATACGTCTCAGCTTTAGTTGAATCGCCACAAATCACTCGGTGTTTACCAAGTTGCCAAATGTCCCCTCGTTTTGAAAAGGTGGGTTTCTTTAATTCCTCTTCTACATCAAAGTCATCATCTGATAGGTCATTATCATGGACATTTGATAGGATGTCATCAATTTCTGGTGGTTCAAAACCAGTCAAGTCGAGATTGAAATCAGCCTCCTGTAAATCCAAAAGCAAGTCCGCCAAAAGCTGGTCATCCCATTGACCGGTGATTTTGTTAAGGGCAATGTTAAGTGCCTTTTCATCTTCCTTGGATAAATCAACAATGACACATTTGGCAGTTTCATAGTCTAAGTCCTTCAATACTGTTAATCGTTGATGACCACCAATTACCGTCAAGTCTTTATTGACAATGATGGGGTCAACGTAACCAAACTTGAGTAGGCTTTGCTTAATCTTTTCATACTCCTTGTCACCTTTTTTGAGTTTTTTTCGAGGATTGTAAGAGGCTGGGTGTAATTCAGACAATCGAATTTCTCTAATTTCCATTGTTGGTTGACTTGTCATTGGTTTCTCCTTTATAAAAGCGTGATTGAATGTAACACGAATGGCTACAAAATTTTCTATTTGGATTGGCATAAGATAAAAATGACCTGCTACATTGTTGACAAGTCAAATCTTCATATGCAGTTTTTGATTTGTCATGTTCGTCAGAATGAGTGGCCCACCAAACTTTACGACATTTATCCGAACAGAACTTCTTTGGTCTACCTATTTTGTGAGTTTTCAGTGCTTGATAACACTGTGGACAGCGAAGTCCATCATTTTGGTCGGCTGTTGCCATTTGCTTTGTCGCCGCTCCATGACCAAGCAATACTGGATTTCGTTTACAGTATTTCTTAACTGAATCTCTAGATAGACCTGTAGCCCTGCCGATTAATCCATAGCCAAGGCCTTCTGCTCGCATTTTCCAGATCTGTTTGCGTTGACTTTCGTCCATTTGTTTTCCTTTCCATCAAAAAAGGACTAAAAACAACTATTTTCTATATTGTTTCTAGCCTTTTTTACTATTTTATTACCAAAATGTCATACTAGGGAACGCTACATCCCCACATTAGAAACGTGATAACGGTGGGAACGAACGTAATAATTGAGCGATTTTAATGTACCCGCTTGCGAATTTTGCGAAATTGCACGTTTGAGGGGGCGTCGGTCTTAGTCTCCCAAGGGTTTAGAGATTTCATCCCCCCTCCCCCAAAGGGTTAAAAATTGGATACTATTGTAACGAAACTCCATGACTAAAATCGATACGAATACTCCACATATCGGTCAGTTGTCTTGGTCTTGCGGTCGTGACATGACTTACAAAGTGCTTGCCAGTTGGTTTGATTCCAAAAGAGGTCTTGGTCACCTCTGTGGGGTGTAATATGGTCAACCACTATTGCCTTGGTCAATCGACCTTTGACTTTACATTGAACACAGAGTGGATGAACTTTTAAGTAACGAAGTCGTGCTTTATTCCACTGGGCATTGTATCCTTTGGCTTTGGTTGACTTGTTATCCAGTTGGTAGTTTGCTTTATGGTTCTCACAATACTTCTGCCCATAAGGTACTAGGTTAGGACAACCATTTTGTTTACAAGGTGTGCTTGGTCTTCTTGGCATCTTACTTCTCCCAAGGAAGATAGGCTTTTGTGAAATGTCCAAAGCAAGTTGTCTTGGTGTAGTCTACATTCAAGAGATGAAGTTCCTTAATGATACCTCGTGGTGTTAAATCATACCGCTCACGAATCATTCCTTCCAGTTGTTTTGCAGTGTAGCGACTGGTTCCAAAGGTTTCTACATGCACCGACACAGGTTTGGCTACTCCAATGGCATAGGCTAATTGTACTTCACATCGTTTCGCATACCCTTCTCGAACAATATCCTTAGCAATCTTTCGTGCCATGTATGTAGCTGAGCGGTCAACCTTGCTTGGGTCTTTTCCAGAGAAGGCACCTCCACCATGATGTGCGAAACCGCCGTAGGTATCCGCCACAATCTTTCTACCAGTAACTCCTGCATCCGCAAATGAACCACCAAGTACGAAACGACCAGTTGGATTGACTAGAACTTTGAAATCTAGATTCTGACGGTAACGAAGGGCAACTGACGTCATAGCCTCTGTCACAATTCGTTTCACTTTGGCAAGGTCGGCCGTTTCGGTATGTTGGATAGAAACCAAAAAGGTATCAATCCTATTTTTGTCGTAGTCGTAGGATACTTGGGCTTTGGCATCTTTTCCAAGAAGAGGGTGTCCTAGTGACATGAGTTTTTCAAGGACACGAGTTGCCAGAACATAAGGCAAAGGCAGGTACTCAGGAGTTTCGTCTGTCGCATAACCAAACATCATTCCTTGGTCACCAGCACCACCATTATCTACTCCTTGTGCAATATCTGAGCTTTGGAGTCCAAGTAGGTTAGTTACCCGAACATTCTTCATACCAAGTGGCTCGACAACCTGACGTACAATGTTCTCGAGATTAAAGTAATGTCTAGTTGAAATTTCACCAGCTACCACAACTTGGTTATCCTTGATTAAGGTCTCAACTGCCACTCGACTTGATTTGTCATACTTTAGACACTCCGTCAAAATGGCATCTGAAATCTGATCACAGATTTTATCTGGGTGTCCAACTGAAACTTGTTCACTAGAAATAATCATAATTCCTCCACGCAAAAAGCCCAACCTTTATGTGGCTAGGCTTTACTTTATTTTACTGATTTTTGACCTGCTTCGTAGGCTCTCTCCAATGCTCTTTTGATACCCCATACCGAAACATCGTAGAAGTCAAGATTATCACTCCAACGTTTTTCCAAGGTTTCTACAAAAAGTTCTTCCTTTGCAATTTCTGTTAAAAGGGCATTGAGTTTTTCTTGTTGGCGTTTTGTCATTGTATTATTCTCCTCTTCTTTTGTTGTGTACATATTAACTCTAAAGTGGAGATATATCCAGTTATTACTGGGTATTTTTTATCTTTTTTGACACTTACAATTCTACCACAAATTTTGACAAAGTGAGGTCAATGTTAGGTCATACTTAGTGCAGGGGTAGGTTACTTGTAGGTCAAGGGTAGGTCAGGGAGAGGTTACTTCTCCAAAGAAAATCCCATTTTCATATACACTTCCCTAACATGGTCTAAGACCTTACGTCGCCAATTTCTAACAGTACTTCGACTAATATGAAACTCTCTCATCAAACTATCCCAATTACTATCTGTCTTAAGCATGGATTGCGCAAAATCATACAAATCTCCCTTTAGAAATTTTATAGCCATCTCAAAATTATCAAGGTCATTAGCCAATCGGATATACCGTTGCGATAAATCCGCCAATTGTTCCTCATTTTCCTGAATCATCTTCTCACGAAAATTCAGCGCAATCATCTCTGACCGTTGATTGGTAGGTGTACTTTTAACTCTAGGTTCATCAGATTTTTCAAAAACGAGTGAACCAATAACCTCATTTTCTGTCACTGGTTTGAAATGTTCCAAACGATACTTTAACATCTCCAAGTCACTTTTGAGTTCATTGTAATTCGTCAGTATGTGCTCTGCCTTATCCATCTGCCCCTCCTACTTGTGCTTTAACTGCTTCAATCAGCCGTTCTTGTTGTGCATCTTTGTTTTCTAGTGCCTTTAGGATTTCTTCATCAATCGTTCCTTCAGTCACAATGTGTTGGATAACAACAGTCTCAGACTCTTGCCCCTGTCGCCAAAGCCGTGCATTCGTTTGTTGGTATAGTTCCAACGACCATGTTAAACAAAACCAGACCAAGTGGTGACCGCCTTTTTGGAGGTTCAAACCATGACCTGCTCCAGCAGGATGAAGTAAGCCAACTGAAACATTACCTTTATTCCATTCACGAATATCTTCTTCTGTTTTCAACACCCTATTCTTTACCTTGAGTTTTTCTAAACGACCAATAATCCGAGCCAAGTCATGTTTGAACCAATAGGCAACTAAAACCGGCTCTCCATTTGCGGATTCAAGGATATCTTCAAGGGCATCTAGTTTCTGTTCATGTAGTGGCACAACCGTATGATCATCTGAATATACGGCTCCATTGGACAATTGAACTAACTTGTTCGTAAGGCTTGCAGCATTGGCAGCAGTTACTTCTAGTCCGTCTAACACTGACAATACATACTCTTTCTTAAACTGACTGTACTTTTCTTTTTCCTTTTCAGTCATACGAACCAGTTTCTTGGTTGAAATCAATTCAGGCATATCCAGATAATCTAGGGCTTTCATGGAAATGGTAATATCACTAATCTTGTCTTGAATTTGACACTCCGCATAGTCCATGGGGATGTATTCATAGACAATATTGCCATTGCGACGACCTTCTTCAAAGTAGCGACTACGAAACTCACCAATGAATCGACCAAGACGTTCCCCACCATCAATGACCTTGAACTCTGCGAACAAGTCCATTAGTCCGTTTGAACTTGGTGTTCCTGTTAGTCCAACCACTCGCTTCATGTAAGGTCGCATAGCCATGAAGGCTTTGAAACGCTTGGATTGCCATGACTTGAAAGAACTCAATTCATCAATTACTACCATATCCCACTTGAAATACGGACTGCATTGTTCCACCAACCAAGGGAGGTTTTCACGATTGACGATATAGATATCCGCATCTTTCTGAAGAGCTACCTTTCGTTGCTTGGGAGTACCAACTATTTTCGAATACCGTAAGTGACGCAACTCAGACCATTGCTCAATCTCATCACTCCAGACTGTATTTGCGACGCGCAGCGGGGCAATCACTAGAACCTTTGTGACCTCAAATCTATCAAACATCAGCTCATTTACTGCAGACAAAGTTGTAGCCGTCTTCCCCATCCCCATGTCTAATATGACTGCTGCATAAGGGTGACCTATGATGAAGTCCTTGGCGACTACCTGATAGTTATGTAATATCAATTTCATCTAGCACTTCTCCAATCATCTCAATGCGGTCTATCACATAAACCGTAAAGCCTAACCGCTCGAACAGTTTATGCCTTGACACTTGTAACTCCCTTGGCTTTTGGTCAGGAGCTTTCACTTCCACCAGACCAAACTTGCCTTTGGGTAAAAACACCAACCTGTCTGGCACACCAGAAAAAGATGGTGATACCCACTTAGGACAAATCCCTCCACGCTTTTTCACTTCACTTACTAATTTCCGCTCTACAAATCTTTCTCTCATAAACAATCCTTTCGTCAGAAAATGAATGGAGGTCTAGTAAACTCGAATCAGTAACTTTTTATATAGGGCTTTTATAGTAATAATTAACCCATTATAAAAGTTATAGAAAAGAGTATCACTACTTCCATAACTAATAATAGTGCTGGTTGTGGAACTCATATCTTAAACCTGACACTCAGCCAAGTAAGCCATATTATGTTCCATGACCTCCAACTTCCATTCTTCATACTCAAAAATTTGTCAGACTTTTTTTCAAAGGCTAGCATGACTTCCGTTAGTCCAAGAAGTCATCCAATAGTTTCAAACCAACAATGGCATTAAACTTACTAGTCCTCTGACGATGGTAGCCTGCCGATTCAAGTGCCGTGTAAAAGTCAGTAGTACTTCTGATATATTCTCCATTCTGTAGAGCGTAGGCACGATAGGCAGAATATAAATCGCCTGATTTTTGGAGATAACCTTTCTCAATCTCACAGTTTTCCTCAATGAAATGTCCCAACCAATCATTGGCTTCTCGATAAGCTCTGACGGATTCTTGAACAACCTTTGGTAATTTCGTTTTAAAGTTTGCCTTGATGGCTTTCTCAGCTCCTTCGATGATCCAGGATATAATGGCTGGTGCCGCATTGTCATAAAGATAGTCCGCAAAGTTCTTCACATCTGACTTGCCCGTAATCTTGGCATTGAATGGGATCACAATCAATCGTCGCCAAATACCATCATCGTTCGCTCCGACTTTTGGCAGATGGTTGGTGTAAAGAACCAGCGTATGGGATGGAACAAAATGGAAGGGATCCTTGTACTTCTTCTCAGCATAAATTTCATCAGTCGAACAAAGTTGCTTAACCAGCCCTGTATTCAAACGCATCCCTTCATCCATTTCAGATGCAATAATGAGTCGTTTTCCTTTTAGTTCAGCCATCTCGGGCTTAACATTTCGTTTGTTCGACATGGTCAAGGCATCAGCGGATAATTTTCCAGAATAGCTACCTAGTACACGAGCTATGGTATTCCAAAATGTTGATTTTCCATTTGCACCACCTCCATAAGCGATAATCATATGTTCCTGATAGACTTTTCCGATGGCTGCCATACCGACTACCATCTGTACATAATCAATTAGTTCTTGGTCTCCGCAGAAAAAGGTCGCTAAAGTCTCTTGCCATAGCCCAATCCCTTTAATGCCTGGACTTGCAGTGGTCATTTTTGTCAGATAATCCGTCGCAGAATGTGCCTGACTACCAGATAAGCCACACTTAAGGTCATAGGTTGCATCGGGAGTGTTTAGTAATATATCGTTTTTATCCAGTTCAGAAATGTCAATTGCAAGCATAGGCTTGGCGGTATTGTGGGTCGCTATAATGTAACGGTAGTCCCTACGTTTCATGACGAATTGATAATATGCCTTTGCCGAAAGATACTTGGCGAGCAGTATCTGTTGATTTGGTGAATCAATTAGTTTCACTAAGCCTTTCCCACCCTCACGAACAATACTTTCTGGAATACCGGTCTGAACGAGTTGTTTAATGGCACTTTCATACTGTTCACTTGCTTCTTCAAGTTGTAAGTCCATGAATTCAAGGATAGTTCCAATTGCTAACTGCTTGTCTTCCTTCCAATACTTCCCATTAAATGTGAGATAGTCTGTCGCATTTGTATAAGCCAATTTATCCCCAAACTCACGAGCCAGTACTCCTGCTTCTCCAATGTCAGAATAATCATCTGGTTTCAAGGAGTCTCGATTAAAAGCATCTGGAGCCACATAGCCTTTAGATGTTTTTATGGTTCTGTTGTAGAATCGGACTGCACTCCCCCAGATGGAATCTAACTCTGCTTTATCAAGTGGTGGTACACATTTCTGTGCCTGCTCATCAAAACCATCCCTAGCTTCTTGGGTCACGCCTAACCGTTTGACAATCTTAGCTGCAAATACAGACATAGTTGAATTACGACTCCCTTCCTGGATTGGTCCACTTGGAGGAGTATAGAAGTCTGCATCGAAATCTTCCCCGTCTTCAATAGAAACAACTTGAAACAAATCTTCATCAATAGTTAGCCATGAATCATGCCATATAACCTGTGCATTTGGATTTCCAAAGAAGAAACGTGCCGCATCCTTGGCATGATTATCAAAAAACTTGTATTGATTACAAAGTTCTTCCTTCATAGCTACGTAGACATCTTTATCAGTTACCTCATTGATTTTGAAGTAAATATGATATTTTGGTCTTGGAGCTTTTCCTGCCTTTGCCTGCATATGACTTCGACTAGTTACCAAGGCAAAGTTGTAATCCGCAAAGATTTCTTTTAATCGCTCGACCGTCATCCATTCATCTGGATTCTCAGAGTGGTCATTATCAATATCCATGACCAAAACATCCGACTTGATGAAATTGGCATTTGAGCGTGTATTGTTTAAAAACAGCCCTGCCACATGGTCAAATTGCGCAACAGTTTGTAGCGATATTTCATCAGTAATAGTTACTTGATTGGGATAAACCGTGGTTGTTTGAACTCCAGTCTGTCCTGAATGAGATAAGGTAAATTGCATTATGCGCCCTCCAAATGTAATTAATGATATGTGGAGTTTTTTCCCTCCTACCTTATTAGGTAGAACGACGACTCATTTTTCCGCCCCTTAATAAACTTTTTTCAAAAAAAAATAATCTTCCTTTATATAGCTAGAGGAAGATTTTTTTCTTGTATGCCAAAATAAAAATTTTTTATAAAAAAGCGGAAAATTTCACCCCAGTTTTACCTATATAGGTGTAAGAGATGAAAAACATCGATTCAAAAAATTTTTATTAAAAACCGGAATTTCTGTTCACATCTCTACCTAATAAGATAGGAGGTCACAAAATGACTAAAGAAATAACTGTGAATCACAATGATGAACTGGTCGATACTCTAACTGCCATCAGCGTCATCTCAAAGCAACTCGCTCGTAAGATAAAGGAGGAAGAAAACAATGAGCAAAATGAAAGAACTGAATAGACTAATTCATGATATGGAAGAAACCGCAAAGTACTACCTTCGCTTGGTGGATGAGTTCAAAAAACTCCTATCTAATGATAATGAAACAGTTCCTGAACCAATATCACCAAAATCTGAACCACAAAGGGAAATTCAATTGGAGGATGTCCGTGCAATCCTTGCTACAAAGGCAAAAGATGGCTTTAAGAATGAGGTTCGTGCTCTTCTAAATGCTTACGGTGCTTCTTCTCTATCAGCTCTTGACCCTAAACACTTTGCGGCAGTCCTTGAAGAAGCCGGAGGGATTGGTAATGACTAACCACGCCATTCTATCCGCATCTGCATCACATCGTTGGTTGAACTGTCCACCTTCCGTTCGGTTAACAGAAGATATGCCAGATGTAAACTCTGAGTTTGCCCTTGAAGGTACGGATGCTCACGAGTTATGTGCTTATCTAGTCGAGAAAGCTTTAGGTAGGAATGCGCGTGATCCAACTGAGGATTTAGCATTTTACAACGATGAAATGCAGATTTGCGCAGAAGAATACCGCAACTATGTCATGGAGCAAGTTGAGAAAGCTAAAGGCTACTCCCGTGACCCTACAGTTCTTGTCGAACAACGACTGGACTTTTCTAAGTGGGTACCTGAAGGATTTGGAACTGGAGATTGCCTTATTGTAGCAGATGGACTTCTTCAGGTTATTGATTATAAGCACGGACTTGGTGTTCTAGTTGATGCAGACTATAACCCACAAATGATGTGTTATGCCCTAGGTGCTCTTGAGATGTTTGATGGGCTTTATGATTTTGATAAAGTCACCATGACCATCTTTCAACCACGAAAACATAACATATCTACCTTTGAGATAGAAAAGACTGAGTTGATTGAATGGGCAGAAAACGAACTCGCTCCAAAAGCTGAACTTGCATTCAAAGGTGAAGGGAATATGCAGTCTGGTAAACACTGCCAATTCTGTAAACTCAAGAATGTCTGTCGCAAACGTGCTGAGAATAATTTGGCACTAGCCAAGATGGAGTTCGCTAACCCTACAACCCTTGATTATGAGGATATTGCAGAGATTTTGCCTAAGCTGGACTTGCTAGTTTCGTGGGCAAATGATGTCAAAGCCTATGCTTTGAAAGAAGCCACTGAGGGACACGCCATTCCAGGCTACAAACTGGTAGAAGGACGGTCAGTTCGTAAGTATTCAGACGAAGCTGCCGTCAGTCAAGCTGTGATGGATGCTGGCTATGACCCTTACGAAAAGAAACTCTTGACTATCACTGCCATGACCAAACTCCTCGGCAAGAAAACTTTTAACGACCTACTTGGTGGTCTCGTAATAAAACCAAGTGGTAAACCAACACTCGTTCCAATTGACGATAGCCGTCAAGAGATGAACCTAGCAAAAAATGAATTTAAAGAGGAATAACAATATGACAACTAAAGTAATTACAGGACCAAACACTCGCTTCAGCTACTTAAATGCCAACGAGCCAAAATCTATAAATGGTAGCACTCCCAAGTATAGTGCTTCTCTCATCATCCCTAAAGATGATACAGTCACCATTAACAAAATCAAGGCTGCTATTGAGCAAGCATATAAAGAAGGTGAGTCAAAACTCAAGGGCAACGGTAAATCTGTACCTGCTCTATCTACTCTGAAAACTCCCCTACGTGACGGTGACCTTGAACGCCCTGATGATGAAGCTTACAAAAATGCTTACTTCGTAAATGCCAACTCTCCACACAAACCTGGAGTCGTTGATGGCAATCGTCAAGAAATCATTGATACTTCAGAATTGTACTCTGGTATCTATGGTCGTGCTTCTATTACCTTCTATGCTTTCAATTCAAATGGTAATAAAGGTATTGCTTGCGGTTTGAATAACTTGCAAAAATTGCGTGATGGTGAGCCCCTCGGTGGACGCACTCGTGCTGAAGATGATTTTGCGACAGAAGATGATGATGACTTTTTGAACTAGAAATGGAGAATTAGATTGATGATGTATACTATTTTAACTTGTACTTTAATGGGAATTTGGGTGTTAATAGCACTATACTTTGGATATATGACCATTAGAAATGACATTCGAAATGAAATGGAACGAAAGGCGAAGCAAAATAAAGAAAAACTTAGCCAAACACCACTCAGTCGAAAAAACAAATAGAACTTTAGGTGGCAGTACTTCTGTCACCTTTTTCAGAAAGGACAAACTATGCCGATTAAAGAACTCAGCATCGACATTGAAACCTATTGCGACATTGACTTACGAAAATCTGGTGTCTATCGCTATGCGGAAGATAACAGTTTTGAAATCCTTTTGTTTGCGGTATCTGTCGATAATGGACCAGTGACTGTTTACGACTTAACTAAGGAGAAATTACCACAAGACATTCTTGAAGCTTTAGTAGACGATAGAGTGATCAAATGGGCATTCAACGCTTCATTTGAGCGAATTTGTCTATCCACCTGGCTTAAGAAACATCATCCTGAATTCTTATCAGATGGATTTCTCTCGCCAGTTTCGTGGCGGTGTAGCATGATTTGGTCCGCATATTTAGGACTCCCACTTTCCTTAGAAGGGGTTGGAACAGTTCTCAAACTCAAAGACAAAAAGATGAGAGAGGGGGCTGACCTCATTCGCTACTTCTGCGTGCCTTGTAAGCCAACAAAAGCCAATGGGGGACGAATTCGTAACTTTCCTCATCACGCACCTAACAAGTGGTCTACATTTATCAATTACAACAGACGTGATGTTGAGGTCGAATTGGCCATTAAGGAACGGGTGAAAAACTTCCCAGTACCTAGCTTTGTTTGGAATGAGTACCACCAGGATCAGATTATCAATGACCGTGGTATTGGCATAGATATTGATTTTGTCAAAGCTGCTATCAAAATAGACGGAGAGAGCAAAGCTAAAATCCAAGAAGAACTAAAAGCCTTAACTGGTCTTGAAAATCCAAACTCAGTTCTGCAGATGATTGGCTGGTTACGAGATCACGGAGTAACTACAGATTCACTCGACAAAAAAACTGTGAAAGAACTTCTCAAAACGGTTGATGAAACAACTGCTCAAGTTCTCAAACTTCGTCAGCAAGCTGCCAAATCAAGTGTCTCTAAGTACCAGGCTATGATGAACTGTGTGTGTAAGGATGGTAGAGTAAGGGGGATGTTCCAATTTTACGGAGCAAACCGAACTGGTCGCTGGGCTGGTCGCTTGGTGCAACTTCAGAATCTACCTCAGAACCATCTTCCTGACCTTGAGGAAGCTAGAGAACTTTTCGGAACAGGTGACTTAGAAGCTACTGAGCTAATCTACGACACACAAGATACCTTATCTCAACTTATCCGAACAGCCTTTGTCCCTAGTAAAGGAAAGAAATTCATTGTTTGCGACTTCTCTGCCATCGAAGCTCGAGTACTCTCTCACCTGGCTGGAGAGAGATGGCGTAGTAAAGTATTTGAACAAGGAAAAGACATCTACTGTATGTCCGCTTCTCAGATGTTTGGAGTACCAGTTGAAAAACATGGACAAAATTCTGAATTGAGACAAAAAGGGAAAATTGCAGAGCTAGCTTGCGGATATGGAGGTTCAGTCGGTGCATTGAAAGCCATGGGGGCGCTTGATATGGGACTAACTGAGGAAGAACTCCAACCACTAGTAAACTCATGGCGACTAGCTAATCCGAATATCGTTCTCTATTGGTGGGATGTCGATAATGCTGTAAAGACTGCTGTAAAGGAACTAATTCCAACATCTACTCACGGTATTCAATTTGAAGTAAAACGTGGCATTTTATTCATCACCTTACCATCTGGTCGTAAGCTAGCGTATATCAAACCAAGAATTGGCGATAACCAGTTCGGCGGAGAGTCCGTCACTTACGAAGGAACTGGAACTGCCAAACGTTGGGATAGACTAGAAAGCTACGGTCCAAAATTTGTGGAGAACATTGTTCAAGCTATCAGTAGAGACATACTTGCATTCTCTATGAAGCAACTAAAAAATTTCAAGATTGTAGGCCATGTCCACGATGAAGTCATAATCGAATGTCCAATTGAACAAAAACTTGATGAAGTTGCATCATTAATGGGGATAGCACCTGACTGGTTGTCTGATATTAATCTTAGGGTAGATGGATATGAATGCTTTTTCTATCAAAAAGACTAGCAAAAAATCGCCACCTCAAAATGAGATGGCGATTTTCATTTATTGATTTAGTTCTTTATAAACCTCCTTTGCGAGTGCATGTGCTTTCTTGATGGCTTCATAACCTTGGGTCTTTTTCATACCAAGTTTTTCAATGATTTCTTGTTTGCTAATGGTGACATCTTGGTAGATTAGCTTTAGGATATTACCGTACTTCTCATTACGTTGATATACAACATCAATCAATTCTTCTAGTGTCTCAATAAGCATCAGTTTCTCCTCGTGAGAAGGGATTCCAGTTGGGTCATTTCCCTTTATATTTTCATTATTCATATTTTCCATCATCTCTTCCAAAGATAAAACATCTGAATCACTTTTAAATTGATTTAGATAGATATTGACATCCTTGTAATATATCTTCAAAGCGTTGTCAAAATGTTCTAGTTTGATTGGAGCATAAGCAACTGGTACTCGTGAACCGTTTTTCATACGAGCAGTTTTCATATTCGAACGATTAATACCCATCGCTTTTATCATATCGTTATTCATTACTACGATTGGAATAAGAACTTCCCCTTCTTCACAAGGAATATCATTGTAGGTTTTTTCATCACGATAGCTTTCTGGAGTGTATTTTGAAATTTGATTTTGTTCATTAATTGACATGTCTTGTCACCTTTTCCTTCGTTCACAAAGGAAATGGACATGCCAAAAGAACTATTTAATTTTGTTTCTGACCACATCAGCAGTTCCTTTGCTAAATCATGGCCAGTCGACTTCACAGACTGAACTGCAATTCTCAACTTCCACCTTTGAAGTCAGAGGCCGTGATCAAGGGCAAGGTTTCAGTTGGGGAGTAACTTTGTAAACGCACTCATTTATAAAATTACAAAACTTTTGTTTTCTGATATAATTATTAATAAGTAACTCCATATCTAGGGAGAGGTTTACATTACAAAGTATACTTTATTTTCAAGTAAAACCTCGGATGGTTTCGGAGGCTTTCGGATAATATCGGAAAAAGGAGGTGATAATAAGTGCAATTTGCAGAATTCCTCAATTTGCTATACGTCAACATAGGTGGAGAGATGTCGAGAAGTGAATTTCTCAATACACTAATTGAGAATTCAATTGAAAATCCTGATGATAATCCCCTCTCCAATTTGGCGCCCGATACAATTAATAGATATTTCACACCATCCGGCAATACAATAGCTAAGATTAAAGCTAACAAGCTTATCAAAATTATTCAGCTCTCTGCTCTTACAACTCATATAGAAAATCAGTTAACAGTAGACACCATTGATAGACTAGCTGATACTTTACATCAATATGGGTTCTACACAGATGATTCTGAACTTGAAATTTCTGAAATTTGTGCTCAACTTTTTCTTAATTTCTTACAAGGAAAAGTAGGCATTCAAACTTCAAAAAAAGAACTGCCATCTGTTGGTGAAATTGAAATTACAAAAGTCCGTTATGAAAATGGGAAAATAGTTATCGGCTCACAGTCTCTTCAGTTACCAGAAAAGGGACCTATTCCTGATTCTCTAATTGAGTTAGAAGATGTTTACAGTAAGCAACTTTTAATTGCATACTCTGAAAATGATGGTCATCCAAAAATAGAATATTACGATGTCCAGAATCTCCCCCAAAAGTACAAAGATCACTTACATGATCAAAGAGTTAATTTCTTCAATGCCGACTATGTATTACGGGCAATTAGAGACGGCTTTAAAGATAGTGAACAACAAATTGCAATACTAAAGCAAGAAACCTATGATTCAATTAGTGATTTTCTGCTTGAAGATTACACAACTTCATTCAAAAAAGTTACTGAGACACTAAAACATATCACTACGGTTTCATTTTCAAAGCCTGAGATAACCAAAATCCAGAACTTCATTGGTAACTCTGAAAAGAAAGGTCTTTGTCATACACTAGTAAACGATGGCAAATTTAACTGGGTAGATGTTAATGAATAATATATTTGATACTACTTCAGAAGTAGCTATGCAATGTTTAATTACAATTAATTGCCTAAATAAAAAAAGTCTATCTCTTGATAGACTTTGGTTAATTAATTTTTTAAGCTTATATGCTAAGGATTTCAAATTTAGTGATATCAACCTGTATGGAGATAGCATTTATTCTTCAGTACAATTGACTGTCAGACATGAAAAAGTAAAAAAAGCGATACTACTATTGGTATCGAAACATCTTATAAAATTAGATGAAGGGAAAATAGCTAAAATTTCTATAACTCAAAAAGGTCAAGATTTAGTTGAAAAACTGAATTCTGATTTTGCTAGTTCCTATAAGGTAGTTACCAATAGTATCTACAATACTTTAAAAAATATGAGTGATTTAGAATTGCTCACATTCACTCATGAACATATTCTAAATAAGGAATGATTATTATGGAAGCACCTTACTTGAAAAAGTTAACTGTAACTGGATTACATAAAAAATCTGAAATAAATTTTACTAAAGGACTTAACATTATCACAGGACCTTCCAATGTCGGAAAAACCTGCATTGTTAAGTGCATTGACTATCTTACTGGTAGCTCTTCTCTCCCGTTCTCTACTTCAACAAATTACAATACCATTACTTTGGAAATTTCAGTTGAAGATAAGCTAGTTATTTTAAGTCGAAGCCTCGAAGAAGATACAATTATTGTTGAATCTACTCTTCCAAGTATTCTCTCAGGGGAATACTACTCCAAAAATAAGAGGAAAAATAGAGAGCCAATAAGTAATGTCTGGCTTCAAATTATTGGAATTGTTCCTCCAGTTAAAGTGGTTAAAAATAAAAACTTTAAGACTCAAAAACTTGGAGTTAGAACCTTTATTAATTCTTGGATTATTCATGAAAATGATATGAATCGTCCTACCTCAATTTTGCTACCTCAGATGCCAAACCAACAAACAGCTTACCTATCAGCACTTCTTTACTTGCTTTATGGAAAAGATTTTTCTGAAATCAAGAAACAAGAATCCGCTGAAGAAAGAAAAATACGACATAACTCTGTAAAAAACTATATTAGCTCAAAGATAGTCCAGTTTAATGAGCGTCACGATCGACTAACACAAAAATTAGACCAAAAGTCAGTCTTAGATATTGAAACTGAAATTGAGCAACTATCAGAAAAACTACAAAAGTTGCGTAATACTCTCACTAGTACTACTTCAAAACACGAAAATCTACTACAGCAAATTGTAAAAATCGATTCTGAACTATCTGAGAAATCCGTATTACTCAATCGTTTCAATGAACTTTCAAGTCAATATCAATCTGACTTCAATAGATTATCATTTATTGTAGAGTCACACAATGAATTAGCAAATGTAGCAGACTCCGCTTTGTGTCCTGTCTGCAATAACCATATCAATCAAGAATCATTGGAACACCATCTTGATTCTTTTAGTGAGGAACTGGCTACTTTGATTAGTAAAATTGAAACTCTAAACCAGACGAATACTGATTTACAAAAGAATATTTCTGTACTTTTAGAATCAAAAACTAATCTTGAGCAGCAAAAGCAAATGATTTCAGCTGAAATTGATAACATCTTGCTACCTGACGAGAAAAAACTTTCCAATAAAATCCAGCAATATAAATCATACATCAAAACAAAAAGTGATATTGAAACTATAAATAGATTGGTAGAAAATTGGTCCCAAGATATTGATGATTTAGAAAATGAGAAAACTGAAAAAAAAGAGTATCTTCCTAAAGATGAGTACCCAGCTCAGTTCTGGCAGTACATGACCAAAAATATACAATCAATCCTATCTGAGTGTGCTTTCGACAAAGCCAGCTTTAGTCGATTTGATAGGAAAGAATTTGATATTATGCTAATGAATGAGAAGAAAACTTCCCGATATGGTAAAGGTTTTATTGCATATCTAAATACTGTTGTAGTCTTAGCTTTAAGAAAAATATTCTCTCAACAGGCTCAATATAAACCATTCTTCCACATTTTTGATACTCCTCTACTAGGTTTAGATGAAGGGGAAAAAAATGATACTCCAGAAAGTATGCAAATCGCCTTATTTGAATACTTTAAGTCTTCAATTTGCGAAGGACAACTAATCGTCATTGAAAACTCTAGAAATCTACCAAAGCTTGATTATAACGACATTAATTATATTGAGTTTACAAAAAGTCATAGCTATGGGCGATATGGTTTCCTTAATGGGGTTGATGATGAACAATGATTCGAATAAACAAGTATCTAGTTTATAAAATAATCAACTATTAGCTAGTTTTAACTAAGTTATGTTAATAATTTTTGAGGAGTTTATCATGAACCTATATACCACAATGCATAAAGAATTTGAATCAAACAAAGACTTAATAGAATTTTCTAATAAATATAAAGAAAGTATAGATCGTTTTTTAATGATTCGGAGTATGAATAAAAAATACATCCTAAATTTTTATAAGAAAAATAATAAAGTAGCATGTTCTTCTAAAGAATTCGAATTAATGAATGAACTGTTTAATTCTGACTTTGAAAACTCAAGTATTGAACAATTCATTTTAGAACAACGAAAAAAATTAGTCCTTGAACGAGAAAGAGAGGCTAAAGGACTTGACGAGCTTTTGTCTCAAATTCCAATTCATAGTGCAGGAATAAGAGATGATAAGGTTGATTCACTGCTAAAATCATTCGTTAGAAATAAAAATATAAAAGAGTTTCAGATTCTAAAAAGCGAATTAGATAATAATGTATTAATAAAGGTACGAAACTACGCTCTTTGGTCTTTTTATAATCAAACCGCAAATGACTTGATTGAACTAACATTAATAAAACATCACAATGTCATACCTACGCTTAGAAAAATTCACGATATTGACTTTTTTGTAAAGATTGAAGAAAAATTAATTCCTTTCGACCTTAAAATCACTCATATTTCTGATGACTATTTTAATTTATTTTCAAAAGGTGTACAAGAAAATACAGATGGATTTGATGACTTTATGCCAATAGAATCTGATAATAAAAGCGAAATCGAAAAAATTAAAGATATTTATAAGGCACATAAAAAGAGACTATCTCTCCCTAATATGGGGGGATTAAAAACAAACCAATTAATACAAGAGCTAAAGGAAAAAGAAGGTGAGCCCGAGATATCAAAATTTTTAGCTGAAATTACAGATGAGAGGAAAAATATCGTTATTTCTACTATTGAAAATAGCAAAATATTAGAATGGTGGAACTATAAATACCAAGGTGAACGTTTGTTTTGTAATAATAACCGTTTCTTCATTTTTCTTACCTATCTAGACAAATTTCAAGATGCTAGAGAATTAAAAGGGCACATTAATGAAATTTCTGAAAAAATCAATGAGCTCTTAAATAATATAACTTTAGACAAAGTCAATACCATTCAATATCATTATGATAAAGAAAAAAAGTACGAGAAGGATTACACTGTCCAAGCTATGTCAATAGTCTATGTAAACGAAAATTAGTTCACTAAAATTCAAAAGCGGTCTGGCTAACTTTTAGCCGGACCACTTTTGAATTTACGTATTTTTTATTGACCAAACCTCATCAAAATATGCTACTTCAGATAAATTAGAAAATATATTTGAATCTGCTACTGTTATACCTATATTTAAAAATTCTTTTAAGAATTCAACAATTATTGAATTAGTATCTTTATGCCCTGATTCTATAACTCTAATAAATAAATCTTTTATTAACTGATTTTGTTCCTCTAATGTTAGCTCTGGTCGCCTATTTATTTTATCACTCTTTCTACAAATAATTAAAACATCACCTTTTATTGTATTCTTTCTATTTAATTGTCTTGGTGGGAAGGTTTTTTGAGTTAATAATTTACAATCTTCAACTTCAAATCCATGTTTAAATAACGAATTTGTTATAGAAGACCATTCAAATCCTGATAATGAATGATAGGTAAAAACAAAATATTTATCTGTCTTCAAAACCCTATATATTTCAGAAATTGCTTGATCGATATCAATTTGAAATTGTTCCTTTCCTTTTTTACGTTGTTTACTATCAGATATCACTATCTCATTATCATAATCAACATTAAAGTTTAACCATGAATTCCACAAAGCACTTTGTTCGAAATAAGGAACGGCATCCCCATAAGGAAAATCAGTAAAAACTAAGTCTATAGAATTTGAATTTATTAACAGGTCTTTAGCATCAAAACTCTCTATCTCTATTTTTCCTTTTGGAAATAAAGTATTATACTCTTCCAAAAATTCTTTTTTCCCATTTACTACTTTCTTAACTCTATTAAAAAAGTAATGAAAAACATTGTTTTCTAAATAAGTTGGTCCAATATAAAAGCCTGTCATCCATGCTCCTTGTGACATCTCTCCCCTACTTTTAATTGGAGGAACTAATTTAGAACAATTTGCTAGATTAGATGTAAAGGAAAGTAATAAAGCATCCTTCTCCTGAGAGTCCTCAAAGCTATTAATTATTGAAAGGAGACGCGCATGACATGATAAACTTCGTATATCAAATAAGTCTGAAACTTTCATGTCTACTTTTGCAGATATTCTAGAATTAGGAATTAAGGTTTGGTTTGGGAACCAATCTACTATATCAAAATTTTCTTCCTTAACTTTCAAACTCTCCATATAAAGTTCTGATGGTACGACTTCAATAAGTTTATTTTTATCATTTTTTATCTTTATTTTTCTTACACTACCATCATTCTCCCTTAAAGTAGTTATTACCTCGTTCCCTTCATAAAAATACCACTCTTCTCTTAACAAAAGAGTTTTATCATAAATTTCTTCAATCATTTTTTCTAATTTCAAAAAATCTATACTTGTTGATGTCAATACTTTTGTAATAAAATTTGAAATTGGATTTAAATCATTAGAAATCGCATTGCGATTATTTAAAATAGCTTCACTAGCAAAACTACCGTAACCAGCAAATGGATCTAGTAAAATATCTCCTTCATTACTATATTTCAAAATTAAATCTTTCAGTTCATCAGCTGGTTTTTTCCCCCAGTATTTATGCATCATGTATTTTTTATTTCTCTTATCCATTACTCCCTGCCTATCTATTTATTTAATTCATACGTTATAAAAAATTTGTCAATTTAAATTATATCACAAAAAAGTCACTAGCTAAATCTTGTAAATCATGCAAAAATTTGATAAAATTTTGTTGTTTTATAAAACAACGCAGGAGTATTATACCATGTTTTCGGAAATAAATCTCAAAGAAAAGCGAATTTCTAAAGGTTTTTCTCAAACAGAAATTGCTAACTTACTCAATATCAACCGTTCATCCTACCATAGTTGGGAGTCAGGTCGAGCTAAACCAAACCAAAAGCATCTCACCTTATTATCTAAAATCCTAGATGTACCAGTAACTTATTTTGAATCTGAATACAATATCATCAATAGCTATCTTCAGTTATCTCCTGACAACCAAGTTAAGGCAGAGGAATATGTAGAGGAGCTTCTTCTTTCCCAACAAACCTCTAACGTAACTCCACTCTTCTCAGTCCAAGTGCTATCAGATATTCAACTCTCAGCTGGTCTTGGAGAAGGATTCTTTGACGAGTTTGAAACTGAAACAGTCTACTCCAACGAGGAACAATACGGTTACGACATTGCTGCTTGGATTGAGGGAGATTCTATGGAGCCTGTATATAAGAGTGGAGAAGTCGCACTTATCCGCTCCAACGGTTTCGACTATGATGGTGCGGTCTATGCATTATCATGGAAAGACTCTGTTTATATCAAAAAACTCTACCGTGATGAGGATGGATTTAGAATGGTATCCTTGAATAAGGACTATCCAGAGAAGTTCATTCCTTATGAGGATGAGCCAAGCATTGTTGGTCTAGTTGTGGGACACTTCATGCCTGTAGAGGGGGTATAATCATGAAGCTAAAGGATATTTTAGAACTTGGAACGTATGGTTTCAACCCTAATTGTAAAGTTGAAATTTTCAATATGGACAACTTTGAAGAACGACTAGAAAATGAAGGATTCGATGAAATTCTTATTCCTCAAAATGAGGATGCTAAAATCTATCCTTACGCTTTTTTGATAGAAGATTCTATTTTAATTGCTATGACCGAGGAGGATGAGAATACCAATGAACATTAAAGAAATGATTTACATCAAAGACGAACGTATTATCTTCACCCCTGACAAATTTGAATACGACATCACTGACTACATCGGAGAACTTATCGAAGAGCTAGAGAAACTAAAAAGGAGATAATCCTATGGGCTATATCGACTATTCTATTGAACCTCAAAGTGACATAGCCTTCCTCGATATGAAGTCCTTCTACGCTTCGGTTGAGTGTGTAGATAGAGGTTTGCATCCACTCTACACATCACTGTGTGTCATGAGCCGAGCAGATAACTCAGCAGGATTAATACTGGCTTCTTCTCCTATGTTTAAGAAAGTATTCGGAAAAGCCAATGTAGGTCGTTCCTACGACTTGCCATTTGATATCAACACTCGAAAATTCAGCTATCAAAATGCATGGAAACAGGGAATTGGGGTAACACCAAAGTATAAATCGTTTATTGAACACTGGGCAAAGCGTACACTCATCGTTCCTCCGCGAATGGACAGATATATTGAGAAGAATCTAGAGATTCAGCATATCTTTCAAGACTATGCTGCTCCAGATGACATTCTCCCCTATTCAATCGATGAAGGCTTTATTGACCTTACTAGCTCACTTTCTTACTTTATTTCTGATAAGTCAATGTCAAGGAAAGATAAGTTAGATAATGTTTCGGCTATGATTCAGAGAGATATTTATCGTAAAACAGGTATTATCTCAACTGTTGGAATGAGCAATTCCAATCCTCTTCTAGCTAAACTAGCTCTAGATAATGAAGCTAAGAAAACTGCTACAATGAGAGCTAACTGGTCATACGAAGATGTAGAAACCAAGGTATGGGCCATTCCAAAATTAACAGACTTTTGGGGGATTGGTAGTAAAACCGAGATTCATTTACAAAAGCTTGGTATTCATTCAATCAAAGAATTAGCCAACTTCAATCCTGATATTCTCAAAAAAGAATTCGGTAAAGTAGGTGTTCAGCTTTGGTTTCACGCAAATGGAGTTGATGAGAGCAACGTCCATGAACCCTATAAACCAAAATCACGAGGATTGGGTAACTCACAAGTACTTCCTAGAGATTACAGAACCCAAAGAGAAATTGAAATTGTATTAGCTGAAATGGCTGATCAAGTTGCTAACCGTCTTCGCTCGGCACATAAAAAAGCTACTGTCGTTTCTATTCATATTGGCTATTCTAGAACTGAGATGAAAAAATCAATTAATGCTCAGAAAAAAATTGACCCAGCAAATCTTCCAAAAACAATGGTTGGTCATGTACTTGAATTATTCCGAAAGAAATACACCTCTGGTGCAGTGAGGCAAATCGGTGTGTCTTATGGTGGCTTTGTAGATGAAAACTTTACTCTACTGTCACTTTTTGATGATGTAGAACAAATTGAAAAAGAAAATAGACTTCAGACAGCAATTGATGTTGTCAGAGAACAGTTTGGCTTTTTAGCTATTCAAAAAGGAACCGTCCTAACCGAAGGTTCCAGAAATATTGAACGTAGTAAACTTATCGGCGGTCATTCCGCTGGTGGATTGGAGGGATTAAAATGATTGATCGTTCATACTTGCCATTTCAGTCAGCAAGAGAGTACCAGGATACTAAGATGCAAAAATGGATGGGATTTTTCCTATCTGAGCATACATCTGCTCTTTCTGATGATGCAAACAAAGTAACGTATATGTCTGATTTATCACTAGAGAAGAAATTATTACTCCTCAGTCAAGTGTACACTGGGCAATTGCACACACGCATTCATGTCGTTGAAAAAAACAAGCGAGTTTCCTACACTGGGACAATACCAAGTCTGAACAAAGATTTCATTTTGATAAAAACTACAACAGGTCACATCAATTTGAAATTGAACGACATAATTAGTATTGAACTTGTAGAGGAGGTGCTCTATGAATCAGCTTGAGTTTCAGCGTAATCACCTTCAAATGGACTATTACAGCGAGAGCTACCAAGATTTTGAACGTGACTTCTACCGCTACTCCAATATGAATATTCCATTGACCTTCCTGACTGATGATATCATCAAAACAATGGCGACTTCTCGTAAGAATTACTTTGTCCTAAATAAGGAAAAGGCAAGAGATAACCGTGATCACTTCTTCATATTTGAGGTAAGTACCGTAGATGAGAATCCGCTAATCTACCATTATACATATAAGAAAACTACAACATATTTAGCAGAAAAATAGGAGCAGTTCGATTGACTGTTCCTATTTTTAATATTCATAAAATCTAAAGTCTTTATACTCTTTAACAATGGAGTCGCCAACCAGAACAGACTATACTGACCAGCGACTACCTTAAATTTAATGTTTCAGATTTATTTTCTTATCTCTAATTTCATAAACTACATCTGCTACATTTTCGAGTAATCGTTTATCGTGGGTGATAAACACGATAGTTCCGGTGTACTCCTTCATTAGTATTTCCAAAGCCTCTAAACTTGGTATGTCAAGGAAGTTACTGGGTTCATCCATTATTAGGATGTTATATCTACCCATGAGCATTTTAGCAAGCAACAATTTTATAATTTCTCCACCGCTTAAAACAGATAAACTTTTTCCAATATCGTTCTGTTTGAACCCCATAGATGCTAGCACTGAACGAATTTCTGATATATTGTAGTCACAATCCTTCTGCATAAACTCCATAACATTCTGATTACTGTTGTACTTGTAACCATTCTGTGCAAAGTAACCTATTTTTGCCTTAGGCGAAATAGAAATTCCTTCTTCATGGTTTAAGATCATTTGGATTAAAGTTGTTTTTCCGATTCCATTACCACCAGTTAACGCCACTTTTGCTCCTAACGGAATTTGAAAAGATGCATTTTCAAACAGAGCCTTATCCCCAAATACTTTATTAATTTCTGCACCGACTATAGGGTATGGATTATGGAGCTCCAATGCTTTACTTTGCCTGAAACGAATTCTGCGAATGCCTTCCGGAGCTTCTACTTTTCCTAAGGCCGCAATCCTGTGCTCTAGGGTTTTAGCAGCATTATACATCTTTTTTTCCTTACTTCCTATTGATTTTTGATGAGCTAAACGCCCTCCGTCTTCAGTACTTTTTTTCTTTGAAGAACCTTTTGCCTTCTGTTCTATTTTACGAGCCTGTTTTCGCTTTTCCTCCGCAGCCCTTTCCAATCGAGCACGTTCCGCAATAAATTGTTCGTATTCTGCAGCTTGTCTCTTACGTTCTTCCTCTTTCTGACGAAGATAATCAGAATAGTTTCCCCAATACTCAGTGATTTTACCCTCTTTCAGTTCCCATATTTTATCTACTATTTCATCAAGAAAATAGCGGTCATGGCTAATAACTAACAGTGCACCTGTAAAATATTTTAGCTGTCCTATTAGAAAATCAATTCCTTCACGGTCTAAATGGCTCGTAGGTTCATCCGCTAAAATACCATGAACCTGTGCCGATAAGGCCTGTGCTATTTTAAGCCTTGTTTCTTCACCACCGCTCATGGTCTGTATATTTAATTGCTCAACACCTAGCTTGCCTACAAGTGCAAAATCTTTATCCTCCTGCAGAGTTACTTCGTCCAACTGGGGAATATAGGCAAGTTCACCCAGATGATTCATTTTACATCCTGGGGGAATTAATTCTCCTAAAAGTACCTTGAATAAAGTGCTTTTTCCTGCACCATTTGCTCCTACTAAACCAATACGGTCATAATCATATACTTCTAATTCATTTATATCTAAAACATCGTGTCCTTTGAATTCCACACGAATGTCTTTTGCTTTTAATATTAATTCCATAACATTTCCTCCTGTCTATAATCGCATGCTTTCATTTGCTTGTACGCAGGAAAAACCCTGCGATTTTAGCAGGAAGAATTACATGAAAATAAGATACATAAATATCCCTCCAATATTGTTTATTTTAAATCTAATTTTCTAATCTCATTTATCATTGGGCAAACTATTGCAATGCAAATAATTAAAATACCTGATAGTAAAAACCAATGATTTACACCGATTTTATCAGCAAAGAGTACAGAAAGAATTAATCCAATTGGCATAGCAAGAGACATGATACTTCCAGTTAAAGAAAATACACGTCCTAAATATTCAGGCTTAATTTTCTCCTGAAAAAGAGCTGTTTGCACACCGCTGTAAAACGGAACCGAAAGCCCCATTATTGCACAGCAGACTACAAATATGAAAAATCCACTTTGGGGAAGTAATCCTGAAATGGTTAAGCTTATCCCCATCATAAAAATGGATATCGTTATTAATAAGATTCGCTTTTGGTAATTCCCAAATAACCCTAATAATAGACCCCCTATCAACATTCCAGATGCAAAGGAAATTTCCGTAATAGAAATATGCACAGGTGTTCCATTAAAGTAATCCATGCTAATTAAAGGGAATAGTGCATTAATTGGCATATAAACAAACATATATAATGTTCCAACGAGTAATAAAGCAAATAATCCTTTATTTTGCCGTAGTACAGCCATTCCTTCTTTCATTTCTCTTATGAAATTTGGGTCCAAACTTTGCACGCGATCACCCAGCTTAGGAATACGTACAATTGCTACCGTAATAGATGCAATCACAGCACCCAATACATCGATGGCAATAATAGCATTTAGTTCCCAAACGGAGTATAAGAGTGCTGCAACCGCCGGACTAACAATATAGCTTATAGACTGCAAAGACTGACTATAGCCTGCACATTTCGTAAGCTGTTCTTCTGGTACTAAAAGTGGCGTAACCGCATTGAGAGCCGGGGTGTGAAAAGCTGTTCCAATGCTACGGATAAACAATACTATCATAACCATCCAGACAGGTAGCTCCATATAGAATGCAACAATAGTAAGCACCGAACCAGCTGCTGCGATAATTAAATCAGCACCAATCATTATCTTCTTCCTATCATGACGATCCACTAGCACACCAATTGCAGGTCCAAAGACCGCATAGGGTAAAAAACCTAATAGTGAAGCCATAGACAAGACCATCGCGGATCCAGTTTTTTCTGTAAGGTAAAAAATAATCGCCATTTGCAAGATGGCACTAGTGATTAATGATACTGCTTGCCCTGCCCATATTGTATAAAACTTAAGTTTCCAATTGTTGTATTTTTCCATTTATATTATCTCCTGCATATTATTTTGCTTAAATTTCTATTTTGAATAGCATTCTAGGCAATAAAAAAATGCAGGCCTAAATCCACAATGTGGCTTTTGGTCTGCATACATACAATTTGGAAACATTCATATTAAAGGCATAGTTAAATAAAGGTATAGTTAAATAACCAATATCCTCACCGAAACTAATGAATGCTCAATATCGTATAAATAAGCACAACAAAAAAGCCTATCATCGGGTATAGATTCTGCTTTTTTTATTGCCAGCTTATCTTAAACGCATTGAGGCTGTCATAGTTTCGGTTCCTCCTACATCTTTGTTTATATCAATTTATAGTATAACACAACAAGATGATATGTTCAATATAAAAGTTATGGAATGAGTCTCATACTTCCAATTCGATGCCAGATTTAAAGGATATGACGAAGTGTTCTTCATAGACTGTAACGCTCTGGATTATCTTCCTTAGTAGCAAGCGATTAGCTTTCACAAAATCTTCTGTTTGTAGTTTTAAAAATTCATCAGGATTTTCTAACTCAACCTCAAAATATTTCATTTTACATTCCCTCATTTCATTTATTGATAAATTGAGTTTACAAAAAAGAGTGGACAATTTTTGTCTACTCTTGACCATTAAAATAGTTTTTTTAAAAACGATTTGAAGTTGCCTAAATTATTACTTATTCGGTAAAATGCAGTATTCCTTTCAACAGCTTTCCGTCAACTACACTTCACTTGATTCAAACAAGGTGGGGATGTTTCTATTCCCACAAACTCCTTGTCAATGGAAACAAACACGTACCCACAGGGTAAATGGAAATAGATTTTGATAATTTCTTACTATCACTTCTACTCACTCCAAAAAATTTCTCACTCTGATACTTCCCCACCACAAAGCAAAAAGCCTTGCAACCAAGGCTTTTCAGTATCCCTTTCGTTCCAATGTTTCTAGGCTTTTACGAGCAGAACCACACACTCGATGTGATGCGTCATTGGAAACAAATCCACGGGCTGAACTTTTGTGAGTTTATAGCCTAGTTCTTGATAGAGCTTGATGTCACGTGCCATGGTGGCGGCATTGCAGGAAATATAGACGATTTTCTTTGGATTCATACTGACGCTTGATTTGATAAAACTTTCAGTCAAGCCTTTACGTGGTGGGTCGACCATGATGATACTAGGTTTTATACCTTGGTTCAGCCATTTTTTGATAGCATTTTCTGCTGAATCACAAATATAATGGGCATTGCTAATGCCGTTTAGCTTAGCATTCTTTTTGCTATTTTCAACTGCTTGAGGGATAACCTCCACGCCATAGACTTCTTTGACGTGTTTCGCAACTGACAATCCAATGGTGCCAATCCCCGAATAGGCATCCACTACAATATCCTCTGTACTCAACTCAGCGAAATCAATCGCCGTTTGATACAGCTCCTCTGCCATCTCTGTATTGACTTGGTAAAATGCTGGGGCAGCAATTTGAAAGTGATTCTCTAGCATGCGGTCAGTAATATAATCTTGTCCATACAGTACACGAAATTCCTTCCCCAAAATCGCATTACCTGGCTGGTTGTTAATATTTTGCATGATAGATTTAATATTCGGAAATTGTGCGACTAATCGCTCAATTAACTGATTTATACGGAAAATTTTGGGACGAGTTGTCACTAAAATAACCATGATTTCACCAGAGTAATGTCCACGACGAACCACAATATTACGAATCAGACCAGATTGCTCTTTCTCATCGTAAGGTTTCAGGTCAAAACGACGCAGCAAATCCCGCACTACCAAAACGACTTGGTCAATAACTGGATCCTGAATATAAAAATCCTCAATTGGCATTAAATCATGCGAATTTTTTCGGAAAAATCCCGTTTCTAGCTGTCCATTGACACGGCGAACAGGAACCTGCGCTTTGTTTCGATAATGTAGTGGGTGCTCCATACCAAGGGTTGGTGCCACTTCGATATCTGCAATTCCGGCAATCTTGTAAAGACTATCTCTAACTTTCTTGGTTTTAAATTTCAATTGCTCACTATATTTTAGATGCCCAAGGTCAGCAATACCTATCCTCAGATAAGCCACATCAACATCTTCGTTTCGATAAGGGGATTTCGTCAGATAGGCTTCTACCTTGCCAAAACCAATTTTTTTATTGACTTTCAGTATGCGCATACGGATACGTTCCGTAGGCAGAGCATTCTCTACAAAGAAAACCACCCCCTCTGCCTTAGCCACTCCAGCACCGTCATGGCTCAAATCCACAATTTCAACTTCTATCACATCATTCTTTTTTAACATATATTTCTCTTTCTATCAGCTCTGCCATTTCCCAAAAAAAGAAAGCGACCGTATCATCACTTTCTATTATATCATTTATCTGAGTCCTAATTGTGCTAATTTTGCTTTATAGGCTTCAAAATCAACTAGTAAGCCTTGACCGCCATACATATCATAGGCATCTATCCAATCTCCATTTTCAGGAATGGTCACCTTTTCAACACCATTACGAGCGTTGGTAAGAGAAGACAAGCCGTGCGTTAGTAAAAAACTATACGGAACATTGGTTGAGGTTAAAGCAAATACTTTTCCAAGCGCTTCAGAGCCTGTAAAAAGCTTCGTTGGGTCTTTGACTTGCTGAATAATCGCGCTCATCACCTCTTGTTGGCGACGTGTTCGGCCGAAATCTCCTTCGTCATCTTTACGGAAACGCGCATAATTCAAAAGCGTGCGTCCGTCCATTCGCTGTTTTCCAACCTTAATCGTCTGCTCTGGAACCACTCCGTCTTTCATATTGAGGTCGTCCGGCACCTGTACTTCACTCACTTTTTCACCATTGATAGTTGAAAAATTCGCATTCATTTCAACACCATTTGGGAAAAGGGTATCAATAGCTGTCGCAAAAGTTGAAAAATCAACCAAAGCATAATACTTAATGTCAATATCAAAATTGTCTTTCAGCACTTGACGTACCAATTCAGCGCCTTGATTGTTATTTTGCTCCCCAATGGCATATGCTACATTTAACTTTTGATCATAACCAGAACCTTGACTCACTCCATCAATGTGAACGAGCGTGTCTCTCATGAAACTGACGAGTTTCATTTTTTTATTTTTTCCACCAACATTTAAGACCATGATTGAATCGGTCCGCGTTTCAGAAGAAGATTGACCAATTCGTCCATCTGTACCCAAAATAAGTATATTCACACCGTCTTTGGTATCTTTCCCATTAAAGACTTCTGTTTGGGCAGCTTTGGCATTTGGGTTGTTTTTTGAAGTGTTCAAGCCTTTTATAAACATGAACAACATGCCTCCTACAATGAGAACCAAAATTAAAGCAAGCCAAGCTAGAATCCGCTTCACACGTATTTTTCTATGCCGCTTTTCCTTTTTAGGCTTGGGTGTGTTTTCTACAACACTTTCAGCCGCATTAGTTGGTATACGCTCTGATTTAAATCGTTTATTACGGCGACTTCTCTCTGGATATTGAGGGAGTCCCTGCTCGGTGTAACCAAAATTCTCAGGCACTTGTTGGTCAGAAAAGGTAGCTCTTGCTTCACGAGCTGACTCTACTCTTTGGTCTCCTTCTTGCTTGCTAAGAAGATATTGATATTCTTTTTTCTCGCGTTCATTTAAATAATGGATATTTTTGTAAAGATAGTCCAGTCTCAACTGCTCATGGTGGCTGAGATTATCTGATTTTTTATCCATGATTGCTCCAATCTACTGTTCTGAAATAGTATAAACGGTGTAATTTCCTAAAATTTTATAAGTAATGCCAATTGCTTCTAGCTCTCTCATCGCAAATGACACTAAATCCTCTTTTTCATTATTGATGTCCACAATGAAAAAATATTCTCCCAAAGCGGTCTTCAACGGGCGGCTTTCAATCTTTGTCAAATCAATTCCCCGCCAAGCAAAAGTTGCAAGAGCTTTATATAAAGCACCGGGTAAATTGTCTGGCAAAGTCAAAGCAAGCGTGAGTTTCTTTTCCTTAGGATATAATGGCAAAGTCGGAATCGACTGTCCCAGCAACCAAAAACGGGTGAAATTCTCAGCCATTTCTTGAATATCTTCTGCAACAATCTGCAGACCGTATTCACTAGCTGCACTCCTTGGCGCAATGGCTGCATAATTTTCTTCTGGATGCTGAGCCACAAAACGAGCCGCATAAGCTGTGCTAGCTGTTATTTCAATTTTAGCTTGTGGATAATGCTGGCGGACATATTTTTTCCCCTGCGCAATTGCCTGCGGATGAGAAAAGATTTTTTCTACTGGCTTATCAGCTACCGTTGCCAATAATTGTTGTTTGATTGGCTGGACGATTTCTGCCACAGCATGAATGGCTGCCTGATGAAAAAGGTAGTCCAATGTTTCATGAACGCTTCCTTCAATTGAATTTTCAACTGGCACTACAGAATAATCCACTTCGCCTGTCTCATAGGCTTTTACAACTTCCGTGATATTTTCAAAAGCCACTAACGTATCTGCTGGAAATGCTTCTTGTGCCACATGATGAGAAAAAGACCCTTTCGGACCTAAAAATCCAATTTTCATGGCAACACCTCCACGATTTGTTTTGGTGTCAAAGTAGTCACATCAATAACTTTTGTAGCCACTTCTTCATACCAAGTTTGACGTTGCTCGAAAAGATTTTTCAAATCAGCTTTGCTATTGTTCAAATAAAGTGGGCGCTGGTGTTCTTGATCCTCTTCAAGACGCTGATAAAGTGTCTCAAAATCTGTTTTTAAATAAATATTTTCAGCGTTCTGCTTTAACAACTCGCGATTTTGAGCATTGCTGATGATGCCACCACCAGTTGAGATGACTTGTTCTGACTGTAGCAATTCTTTTAATAATTCACTTTCTTTTTGCCGAAAAGCTGCTTCGCCATACTGCTCAAAATATTCTTTAATCGGCATTTCCAGTCTCTCTGACAAAAGCTCATCCATATCGATAAAATTTTCATCTAGCAAGCTAGCAACCGTTGTTTTCCCAGCCCCCATGAAACCAATCAAAATCTTAGCCATGAAGTAAGTCCTCCAAATCATCAAAGAAATTTGGATAGCTCGTATTGATAGCTTCGGCGCGCTCCAACTCGACTTGACCGTCCTTTACCAAAAGAGCTGCAATAGCTGTCATCATGCCAATTCGGTGGTCGCCAAATGTATGAACTTTAGCACCGTGAAGAGACGTTTTCCCTTTGATGAGCATGCCGTCTTCTGTCGGAGTAATATCAGCCCCCATGCTATTTAGTGCATCTTCCACAACTTGGATACGGTCTGTTTCTTTTACCTTTAATTCTTCCGCATCACGAATCACCGTTTGCCCCTTAGCTTGAGTGGCCAGAAGTGCAATGATTGGCAATTCATCAATTAAACGTGGGATAATTTCTCCGCCAATTTCTGTGCCGACTAATTCAGACGTCTCTATCGTTATGGTGGCAGACTTAGCAATATTGTCTACATTGGACAAGTTTATATTTCCACCCATAGCTTTAACAACATCCAAAATGCCAGTTCGTGTTTCATTGATACCGACATTTTCCAAAATAATCTTAGAATTAGGAACGATAAGTCCTGCCACTATCCAGAAAGCCGCACTAGAAATATCTCCTGGTACCAACACGTTCTGCCCAGTAAACTCTTGCCCACCTTGAACGCGGATTTCCTTTCCATTGACAGAAATCTGACCGCCAAATTGTTTAATCATATCTTCTGTATGATTGCGGGTCATTTCTTTTTCCACAATGACAGACTCGCCTTGAGCTTGTAAAGCCGCAAATATCAAAGCAGATTTAACCTGAGCAGACGCTACAGGCAAGGTGTAATGAATAGACTGTAAGTTCTTATTTCCATGAATGGTGAGCGGTGGCAAATCACGCTCGGTTCGCCCAGCGATTTGCACCCCCATTTGACGAAGAGGAATCGTTATGCGATCCATAGGACGTTTAGATAAACTATCATCACCAAACATTTCCGCCACAAAATCCTGCCCAGCTAATACACCTGAAATCAAGCGAATAGAGGTTCCAGAATTTCCCATATTCAGTTTGTTTGTCGGCGCTTGAAGACCAGCAAAACCCACTCCATGAATCGTTACTACATTGCCGTCATCTTCAATTTGAACACCTAAATCACGAAAAACTTGCATGGTTGATAAGACGTCTTCACCACGCAAAATATCGTGAACCGTTGTCACTCCCTTGGCCAAACTACCAAACATAATCGATCGATGACTAATAGACTTATCACCCGGCACACGAATGCACCCAGCTAATCCCTTTGCATTTGTTCGTAACTGCATAGAAAACCTCATACCTGATTCTTTTTACATATTGTACCATAAAAAGAGAAGGGAAACAAAAGAGAGCGGGGGAAAAGCTTCATTTCGTTGAATTCAACTTTTCCTCACCCTCTTAAAATTATAAACTTTCTGCAAATTTTTGCTTGATGAATTGTGCAGAATACGCTAATTTTTCCTCCTCTTTTTCCGTTAAACTAAGTTTGACTTGCTCAACTCAACAATTCCCTCACGTCCTACAATCGCTGGATAACTCAGGTAGGTGTCTAATGGCTGATAATAATTTGATACTGGCAATTCTTCATGCGAATCCGATACAAGGGCTACTGCTAAACGGATAGCTGCGCTCGCAATACCATAAGATGTGTATTTTTTGCCATAAAAAACGGTATGCCCTCCTTTAAGGGCTTCTAGAGCAATTTCATCCAACTCCTCGACTGAAGCAAATGTAGAAATCGGTTGCCCTTTTATCCGTACTTGGCTCCAAGCTGTAAATTGAGAATTCCCATGTTCTCCAAGATTGTAGCCATAAACACTTCGAGGATCGACACAAAAGCGAACACCAACTGCACGTTTCATACGAGCTGTGTCCAGTAGCGTTCCCGTTCCAATAACACGCTCTTTAGGCAGACCAGTATAGTGTTGATAAAGACTAGTAATGACATCTACTGGATTACTAATAACAATGATAATCCCTGTAAATCCAACTTTTTTCAATTGTTCAGCGACAAAAGGAACTTCCTTGGATGTAAAGGGTAATTCCGCAAATCGATCGGCGTTGGGGTTATCTTGTAATTTGATATTGCCCAGTGCTGACACCACCACATCCGCATCTGCCAATGCCTGATAATCATTAACAATAATATTTGCGTGATGATTCAAATTTGCTGCAGCGTCCTGAAAGTCAAGTGCATCTGCTTTGACTTTCGCTTCATTTTTATCAATCAACACATAATCATCCAAAGCACCTTGCGCAATCAGACCATGTGCGACTGCGGCACCAACATTTCCCATACCAATAATCGCAATTTTACGCGACATAAAGCACCTCCACAAAATACACCGTTCAGCTTCATCATTAAACTGAAAATCTGTCTAGTTGATACATTTCATTATACTCAGAAATTAGTAAAAAACAAGTATTTAGTGGAAATATTCAGAAAATTCTCGCTAATTTGTTGAATCCTTTCTTCTCCTATGGATTTCATGCACATAAAAAGCTGACCAAAATCTGAACTGCACCCCAAAAGTTAGACAAGAAAACTC